>CBFGQV010000005.1:0-26422 GCA_965651045.1 uncultured bacterium | reverse complement strand
GGCGTCGGCGCGGCCGCGCTTCCGAGCACCTCGAGGTCGCTCGGCGAGATCTGCACCTCGCCCCTGAAGGCGCCGATCGTGCCGCGAATCTGCACGTAGTCTCCGCGCTGCATTTCGGGCGCGCCGCTGAAGAAGACGCTGAGCCCGCCCGTGCCGTCCTGAACGAAGAACGCACGATCGTCCCACTGGCTCTGCCACGAGATGAAGCCACGAATCACGACCGTCTCGCCCGCCATGGCACGCGCGTCGCCGATCGACACGACCGAGCCTCCCTGGACGATGTCGTCGGGCCCGCGGGTCTCGATGCGATGCGGGTGGTCGTCTTCGATGTCGGTGCCGCTCTCGTTCTCGTCGGTCCCGAGCACGCCGGTCACCGCGTAGGTCTCGCCCACCGTCCAGGCGTCGGGCTGGGTGCCCGTGCGGCTGTCGACCTTCACCGCGAAGGTCTCGCCGCCTCCGTCACGCAGCAGCACCATCTGATTGTCGAACGACAGCACGTCGACCTGCTCGACCGTGCCGTCGATCGTGACGAGCTCGCCCTGGAACATGCCGGCGTTGATCTCGGTGGCGGTCACCGACCGCGGCTCGGGGGCGCCCTCGGGCCCAAGGTTCACGAAGCTCGCGACGTTCTCGATCTGGAGTTCGCCATCGAACGCCGAGAGCACGCCCGTGATCTGCACCCGGTCGCCGATCGCCGCATCTGGTCGGCTGCCGGCGAAGACCGAGATGCCCGCCGTGCCGTCCTGCAGGAAGATCACGCGCGTGTCGAACGACGGATGCCAGGTGACCACGCCTTCGACGCTCACGGTCTGGCCGAGCGCACCCGCGCGGGCCTCGGCGATGTCGATCCGGAGCGTGCCCGTGAAGACCGCCGGAAGCGCCGTGGTCGCGCCAGGGCCGACCGTCACGTCGAAGGTGGACCCACCCTCGATGTCCATGGTCTCGAGCAGCTCGACCACGACGGTGTAGCCACCCGGACGCAGCGGCCCGAACACGAACTGACCGTCGGCGTCGGTCGTGACCTCGTCGACGTCCGCACCGGACGACTGGAGCCGGACCGTGATGCCCGCCGCCGCCAGGTCCTCGCCCGCCTCGTACTCGCCGCTCGCGTTGTCGTCGCGGTAGAGCCGGCCAGCGATCGTGCCGGCTTGGAAGGCGTACCGGAACTCGGCGCTCAGACTCGAGGCCTGGAAGGGCACGGCCACGATCGGCTCACTGGCCGTGGTCAGCGTGGCGCCCACCGGCACCGAACCCGCGAGCGACAGCGTGTAGCTGCCCGGCGCAAGCTCGAGCGTCGCGACGCCGTTGCCGTCCGTGGTGCCCGTGACCGCCGTGCCGTCGGTGTGGGTCGCCGTGACGGTCGCGCTCGCGATGGTGACGTCGGCCGAGCCGTATTGCCCGTCTCCGTCTCCGTCCACGTACGCGCGGACCGTGAGTGTCGAGGGATCACCGCTGTCGATCGTGATCATCTCCTGGTCGCACGCGGTGAGCGCGACGAGGAAACCGACCCAGGCGAGTCGATGGAATGGCCGTGGCATGCTCGCTCCTGACGTCATGGCTGTACGCTGCGAGCCCTCGCAGCCCCGGAAGTTTCGTCACCCCGGCCTGTCTACGCAACAACTTTCAGGCAGCCGTCACCCAACGGTTACGGTTCGTTGGCGGCGCGGGGCTCGCTATCTTTCCCGCGCCGACCCCGCCGTGACCACGCAAACGCTCCAAGCCATGCCGAGTTCTTCTCGCTTCATGTCGTTCTCGAACCCTCGCTCCCTGCGATCGATCGTGCCGATCGCGCTGCTCGCGCTCACGACGGCGTGCGCCGCGTGCGGCGGCGAAGGGGGCGTGACGCCCGACCCCGGATCCCCCGAGATCACGGTGACCGGGGTGAGCGACGGCGGGGTCTACACGGAGCCCGTCACGATCACGATCGGCACCGACGTGGGCACCTACTCGGCGACCCTCAACGGCGAGGACTTCTTCTCGGGCGCGACCGTGAGCGCGCCCGGCTCGTACGAACTCGAGATCGAGGCGCGGAACGGCACGGCCACCTCGAGCCTGACGTTGGGCTTCGAGATCCGGTTCGGCGGGCCCGGCGTGATGATTCTCCGCATGTTCGATCTCGGCGAGAACGAGAACGGCGGCGGCGGCGACGCCCTGTTGCTGACCGACTCGACCTCGGCCGGCTCGCGCCACGTGCTCTTCGACGCGGGACCCTACGGCCCCGACGGCGCGGACCTCGACTACGTGGCCGGGCGGCTCGAGGCGCTGGGCGTCGATACGCTCGACGCGGTGGTGCTCTCGCACGCGCACTCGGACCACTTCGATGGGCTGGCCGACGTGCTCGACCGCGTGCACGTGAAGCGCTTCTTCTACAACGGTCAGGTGCGGAACTTCTTCCGCTACACCAACCTGATTCAACAGGCGCAGACCGACGCCGACGAGCGAGTGACGGTGACCGAGGTCGTCGACCTGCCGGTCGGCACCGCCTCGGGCACGATGCTGCGCGTTCTGCCTCCGCTCGGCAGCTATCTGTCCGACCCGAACGCCGCGAGCGACCAGATCAACAACGAGTCGCTCGGCGCGCTGGTCACGCGCGGCGCCTTCCGGTTGTTCGTGACGGGCGACGGTGAGGTCGAGGCGAACCAGCACTGGCGCACGAACTTCGCCGACGACACGCGAGACCTCACGGCGCTCAAGGTCGGACACCACGGCGCCAACGACGCGGTCTTCGACAACGGCTCGTTCGGGTCGTCGGCGTGGCTCGCCCACACCAACGCCGCGCTGCAACTCATCTCGGCCAACGGCACGACCCACCCGCGCATGCGCGCGCTCGATGCGCTGCTCGGGCAGACCGCCGAGACCTACTGCACGCCGGTGCACGGCGACATCGAGGTGCGCGTGAACGCGACGGGCGAGACCTGGGTCGTGTCGGTCGAGAAGAACGCCGAGATGAACTGCGTGCCGGGGCGCGACGCGACGTCCTGACCATGCCCGGTCTCCGGTCCGGGCATCGAGCCCGCACCGGAACACTCCCGCGCCTCGCGGGGTCGGAGACGCTCCCGCGGCCTGCGCCCGAATCCCCACGGAGCCCCCCGTGCGCTTCCACACCTACACCAAGTACAAGGGTGGCTGGCTCGACGCGCTGAACCTCGAGGCGCTGCTCGAGCACCTCTCGGACTTCCTCATGAACGGGGGATTCGCGGGCGGACCCCACTACCACCCGTACTGGGGATGGTCGGGCACCGACGACACCTCGACCACCGACGCGCTCAAGCAGGCGCTGCTCGAGGCGTTGTTGAAGAGCGGCCAGCTCACCCCCGAGATGCTCGCCGAGCTGCGGGGCGAGGGCGAGGGCGACGCCGATGTGCGGGCCGAGATCGCGAAGCTCCTGGACGATCTGGTGCAGCGGCTGGTCGACGAAGGCTACCTCTCGCTCGAGGGCGGAGCGCCGTCGCTTCCGATGCCCACGCAGGACGTCACGGGCCAGGGCGAGATCGACGAGGCCAAGGAGGCAGCGCAGCACGTGCAGTTCGACCTGACCCAGAAGGGCATGGACTTCCTGGGCTACCGGGCGCTCAAGAACCTGCTCTCGGCGCTCGGCAAGAGCAGCGTCGGGGTGCACGACACGGCGCACCTCGCGACGGGGGTCGAGGCCGAGGCCGCGAGTCGGCCCTACGAGTTCGGCGACACGCTGAACCTCGACATTCCGGCCACGCTCAAGAAGGCGATCGAGCGCGAGGGGCTCGAGGTGCCGCTCATGCTCGACTACTCGGACCTCATGGTGCACCAGGCCGAGTACCGCTCGTCGTGCGCGACGGTGCTCATGCTCGACATCTCGCACTCGATGATCCTCTACGGCGAGGACCGCTTCACGCCCGCCAAGCGGGTGGCGCTGGCCCTTTCGCACTTGATTCGCACGCAGTTCCCGGGCGACAGCCTGCGGGTCGTGGCGTTCGGGGATCGCGCCGAGGAGATCCCCCTGTCGCAGCTCGCCAAGGCGCAGGTGGGGCCGTTCCACACGAACACGGCCGAGGGACTCGAGATGGCGCGGCGCATTCTGACCGCGCAGAAGCAGGAGATGCGCCAGATCATCATGATCACCGACGGCAAGCCGTCGGCCGTGACGCTGCCCGACGGGCGGGTCTACACCAACTCGGGCGGGCTCGACGCGCACATCTTGCGGCGCACCTTCCAGGAGGTCGCGGCGTGTCGCAAGAGCGGCATTCTGATCAACACCTTCATGCTCGCGCGCGATCCCTATCTGGTGCAGTTCGTGAAGAAGGTCTCCGAGATCGCGCGCGGCAAGGCCTACTTCACGACCACCATGTCGCTCGGCCAGTACATCATGATGGATTTCATGAAGCGGAAACGGCGGCGCGTGGGGTGAGACCCCTTCTCGGGCGCCGCGGGTGGGTGGTCGTCGGGATCGTCTGGCTGACCTTCGGGCTGCTGGAGGCCCTCAAAGCGTACGTCTGGACGCGGGTGCAGGGGGCGCCGGCCGGGTGGAGCCAGGTACTCGTCGGCAACCTGCCCTGGTGGTTGTTCTGGGGCGCGCTCACGCCTCTGATCTTCGCGCTCGCCCGCAAGTGGCCGCTCTTCGGTGAGCGTGCGCTGAGGTCGGTCGCGGTACACCTGCCGGCGTCTTTCGTCTTCGCGGCGATCCATCTCACGGCGACGGCGTCGCTCTACCTCGAGACCAACGCCCTTCCCGGCACGCCGCTTTCTAGGCTGCTGCTCGGGTGGTCGAACAGCTTCCTGTTCCTGGAGCTGTTCACCTACTGGACGGTGGTCGCGGCCTGGCACGCGCTCGAACACTACCGGCTCTACCGTGAACGGCAGGAGGCCGCCCGCAGGCTGGAACTTCAACGCGAGCGGCTCGAAACCGAGGTCGCGCGAGCCAAGCTGCATGCGCTCCAGATGGAGCTGCAGCCGCACTTTCTCTTCAACACCTTCAACGCGATCACGGCGCTCGTGCGGCGGAACGAGAACCGTGAGGCTGTCGAGATGCTGGTGCGGCTCGGCGACCTCCTGCGCATGACGCTCGAGCGCGGGGGCACGCCGCTCGTGCCGCTCGCCGACGAGGTGGCGCTCGCCGAGAGTTACCTGGGCATTCAGCGCGTGCGTTTCCCCGACCTCGGGGTGCACGTCGACGTCGACGACGGCGCCGCCCGCGCGCTCGTTCCGACGCTCGTCCTGCAGCCGCTCGTCGAGAACGCGGTGCGGCACGGACTCGCGGGCTCGGGCAGGGGCGAGGTCCGAATCACGGCCCGGCGCTCGAACGGCCGGGTCACGATCGTGGTCGAAGACACGGGTGGGGGGCCGGGGTCCGCCGCGCAGGGCGGCACCGGCGATGACCACGCCAACGGCGGCCGGGGCCTCGGCCTGTCGAACACGCGTGAACGCCTCGCGGAGCTCTGGGGCGACGACGCGACGGTCACGCTCTGCCCGGCAGACGGGGCCGGCACGCGCGTAACGCTCGAGCTTCCGGCCGACCAGACCGGAGACCTCGCGTGACCGGTGGAATCACGGCGGTGCTCGTCGACGACGAACCGCTTGCGCGCGACAACGTACGGCTGGTGTTGCAGGGGTCACCCGTGCGGTGGCTCGCCGAGTGCGGTACGGGGGCAGAGGCGGTCGAGGCCGTCGTCTCGCACGAACCGGACGCGGTCTTCCTCGACATCGAGCTGCCGGATTTCGACGGCTTCGAGGTGCTGGCCCGCCTGCCCGCGAACCGCCGGCCGGCCGTGGTCTTCGTCACCGCGTACCGGGAGCACGCGGTCGAGGCCTTCGAAGCGCACGCCGTGGACTACGTCGTGAAACCGTTCAGCGAAGACCGGCTGATCGAGGCGCTTGCCCGCGCACGAGGGCGCATCGATCGCCACGAGGTCGGAGCGCTCTGGGGCCGGCTCGAGGCGCTGGCGTCGGCGGTCGATGGTCGCCCTCGGGCCGCTCGGGCCGAGCCAACGGAGGGCCGCTACGCCCGGCGCGTTCTCGTGGGCGACCGAGACCAGCAGCGCTTCCTGCCAATCGACAGCATCGACTGGCTCGAAGCCGACGGAAACTACGTGCGCCTGCACGCGGGTGGGGCCACGCATGCGGTGCGCAGTACGCTCACGGACCTTCTCGAGCAACTCGACCCCGCGACGTTCATGCGTATACACCGCGGCACCGCGATCAACCTCGACCGCGTCGAGGAGATCCAGCCCTGGTTCGCCGGCCGCTACCTGGTGATTCTGGACGACGGAACCGAGTTGAGGGTGAGCCGCAGCTACCGCGACGATCTGCTGCGACTCACCCTCTGAACAGGGAGTGGGGATCTCCGGTCGGGCCTACCCGCCGATCGGGTGATAGAACCCCTGAAAGGCCACGCTCCATTCGTCGTCGCCCCGGGCCATTTCCCAGAGCTGTTCGACGACGCCGCCCTCACGCGGAATCCACCGAATGCGTTGCCGCACGGTGACGCCCTGCGGGTCAGGTGCTTCGGACGACAGCGTCATGACGCCGTCGACGGGCCCACCGCGCAGATCGAGAATCGAGCCGCCCGCGCCCACCCACACCTGCCGCCAATCCCCCGAACCCGGTTCGAAGAAGTTGAGGCTCTTGCCGGTGTTGCCGGTCGACGACTCCCACTCTTCGAGCAGCCCGCAGCCGCCCGAAATCTTGCTGACGCGGTTCGTACCGACCTCCTGGCCCTGGGCGTTGCGCACGCTCCAGTGGCCCACCCAGTAGTCGAAGGCCTCGAAGTCGGCCCCCTCGCAGGGCGGCGGGCCCTGTCGCTGTTGCGCCTCGGCCCCGGACGGGCTCAACGCGAGAGCCGCGGCGAGCAGCGGCGCGGTCAGGAGCCACGATAGACGAGTACCAGGTCCTGCCGCCATGTGTCGCCTCCGTCGTGAGAAGTCTCGTGCGTTACCTGAACCGAGCCGTCGGGCATCGAGGTCCAGGTCATGCGCGCGTCGAGCTCCTGGCCGCTGGCTCCGTTGCCGGCCTCGGAGCCCGTGAGCACCAGGCGCTCGCCGTCGAACCCACCGCTCAGCTCGAGGCGCTCGCCCTCCGAGTCGATCCATGTACGGTACCAGATGTCTTCGCGCCACATGTAATACGTGTACGCCACCGCTTCATAACCCTTGTCGGTGGTGAAGACCTCTTCGAAGAGGCAACCGCCGAGGTCGACGCTCACCTCCGAGCTCGCGATGGCCCGCCCGCCTGGTGCCTCGACGGTCCAGTCGCCGGCGAAATAGTCGAATCTGCGGCTTTCGCTCGAGATTCCCTGGGCCTGGCACGAGGTGCCGGGCGTTGCGGGAATCGGCTGGAAATCGTCGGTCGGCACGTAGACGCCCTGGAACTGGCCGCCCGCATTCCACGCCGGAATGAACACGCTTCCTTCCTGCAGCACGCGCCCGCCGTCGAGACGGGTCCACACGTAACGGTCGAGCCATTCGATGCCGTCCGGCTGAACGCGCTCGCCCTCCAGCACCATACGACCCTCATCGTCGAGGCCACCGTACATGCGCAGATGCCCTCCGGCGAAAGCCGACACCCAGGTCTGGCCCCAGAGCCCCGTCTCGGCGTCGTAGGTGTTGATGCTCCGCCCCGGGTTGCCACCCGCAGCGACCCAGTTCTCTTCGACGATGCACCCGTCGGCCCGGGTGCGTACCAGGTTCGTTCCGACCGGCGCCCCCTCGAGGCTCTCGACGTTCCACCCGCCGAGCCAGAAGTCGAACTCGCGATAGGGGGGCGCCTGGCAGGGCGAGGCGGGGTGGGCGCGCGTCAGGTAGCCGAGGGTGAACGGTGCGATGCCCGAAACGGTCCGGGCTTCGGCGGTCAGGGTCTCGGGCGCGGCGGGCGCCGCCGGATGGTCCTGGCAGGCGGTCGTGGCGAGCGCCGCGAGCGCGGCAGCGGCGAGCAGGGTCGGTCGTGGAGTTCGCATGTGCGTTCCTCGAACAGGTGAAGAGGGACTTCGGTTCGAGGAGCTCATACGTGCGCGCCGACCGCGGCACCCAGCACGGTGGGACGAGGCGTACTACGACGTGATGAAGCTTCCGGAGCGCCTACGAGTCGTGGGGCTCGCCGAGCCGCGCTTTCGCTTCCGCCAGCTCGCGCTCGATCAGGGCGGCGAGCGCGGCCGGGGGTCCGGCGACGTCGAGCGCGCGCCGGAACCACATGGCGGCCTTGCCCGGGTCTCGCAGGTCGTCGCGGTAGGTGCGAGCGATGAGCAGATAGGCGTCGGGGTCGCCCGGACGCGTCTCGACCACGCCGACGAGTTCCGCGATCGCCTGAGCGTGCTCGCCCCGAGCCCGCAGGGCCTCGGCGCGCGACAGTCCCTTGGGCCGCACCCCGGTCGAGGGGTCGGTGAGGTGGCGGGTCAGGCCTCCTGCGAGGGCCGCCACCGATTCGGCGAACGCCACGCCCGACACGAGAACCGCGACACCCACACCTGCCGCACCCGCTGGCCCGAGCGCACCGCTGAACGCGAGCGCGCCGCCCATGAACACACCTGCGAACGCCGACCACGCCGCGGCCTTCGTGATGCGTGCACGGGCTCCGGAGTCGATGTCGCGAGGCTTCATCGGCGAAGGGGCGTCAGAAGGCACTCAGAACGCTGAAGAACAGCTGCCCGTCGTTGTTGGTGCGTGCCCCGCGCTCGACGGCGCCCGAATCGTAGTTGTCGACGAAGGTGAGCTTGAGGCTCACGACCTCGTTCAGCCGCACCCCCAGGCTCGAGGTCGAGGTCAGGGTGAAATCGTCGGCCTTGTCGAAGCGCGGCTGGTAGTGCGTCTCGGTCTGAAGCGTCACGCGCCCGTCGGAGAGGCTTCGGCGGCCTCGGAGCCTTGTGGACCAACGCGCATCGAGGGCGTCGTCGACGTCGTCCGGCGCCCGGTCCGAGGGGATCGTCCGCTCTGCGAGCACCGAGATGCTGAGATCCAGCCGCCCTTGCTGGCTCGTGACGAGGCTCAGCTTGCCGCCTGCTCCGAGGTTGTAGCGCAGGTCGACCCGCTTCTCCCAACTGCCCTCCGCGCGCCCGAAGACGAACGGAGAGAAGCGCTTCTCGGGAAGCGCGTCGAGCGACGCGCCGAGCTTCCACGACCGCTTGTGCACCCGGCGTTCGCCCTCGGGCGTCGACGCCTCGCCGTAGGTGAAGGCACCGTCCACGGCAAATTCCTGCGCCAGCTCCTGGGTGCTGAGCGCGGCGCGCGTGTTGACGGCCGTCTGGCTGGTGCTGCCGAAGAAGACGCTCGCGCCGACCTCGCCCTCGACCCGCCAGTGGTCCGGGTCGGAGGATTCCTGGGCCGCCACCGGTGCGGCGATGAGCGCGATCGACGTGAAGAGGGCGAGCGTGCGGAGCATGACGGAAGGGGCGCGGCGCTGGTTCGGGCGAACGGCCAAGATAGGTCGGCCGGTGGGGTGGGGGAACCTCGGGCGGCGTGCGGGCTACTGAATCAGGGCAGACCCTTCAAGCCTGAAACGAGGAGGAGAGCCATGGAGTCGCCGCGCATCGTTCCGAGGGGCGTCGTCGCCGGCCTGATCGGCGCGACGGTGATGGCCGCGTGGTTCTTCATCGTCGACCTCGCCGCAGGCGCCCCGCTCCGGACTCCGGCCTTCGTCGCCGGCGCGCTACTGGGCGGTGACGGTGCGGTCGCAGCCGCGCCGGTCGCGCTCTACACGCTGGTGCACTACCTCGCGTTCGTGGTCGTGGGCGTCCTGGCGTCGGCCATGCTACGGCATGTGCCCGTGAGCGCGCCCGTGCTCCTGGGTGCCGTGGTCGGCTTCCTGCTCTTCGACGCGGTCTTCTACGGCAGCATCGTCGTGACGGGCTCGAATGTTGTGACCGAGCTCGGGTGGCCCACGGTGCTGATCGGGAACCTCCTGGCCGGCGTTGCACTCGTTCTCACCCTGCACCGGGCCGGCGCCACCGAAGCCGGTCCCACCTGGGCCCGGCACCTCTTCGCGAAGCCCGTCGTGCGCGAGGGCGTAGCCGTCGGCCTCGCGGGCGGCGTGGTCGTCGCGCTCTGGTTCCTGCTCCTCGACGCCGCGACCGGCCAACCCCTCGCGACGCCCGCGGCACTCGGTTCGTTCGTCTTCCTGGGTGCCGAATCACCCGGCGAAGTCGAGGTGAGTCTGCGGACCGTCCTGGGCTACACGCTACTCCACGGCGCCCTCTGGATCGCGGTCGGCCTGATCGCCGCCGCGCTGGCGTCGGCCGCCGAGCGCACCCCGCCCGTGCTGCTGGCCGCCGGTCTCTTCTTCGTGACCTTCGAGGCCTTCTTCATGGGCGTCGTCGCGCTCGCTTCGGAGTTCCTGCTCGGCACCCTCGCCTGGTGGTCGATCGGCGCCGGCAACCTGCTCGCGGCGCTCATCATGGGGCGTATGCTCTGGAAGGCCCACCCCGGTCTGGCCGAGCAGAGCGAGGGCGAGCGGCTGATGGCGGCGGGCTCAGCCTGAGGCGCCCGTCGCCCGGCGTTCGCCCACGACGTGCGGGATCTGCCTCGCGGCCACGGGGTCCAGGAGCAGGAGCGCCCGCATCGCATCGCGGTGTCCCGAGGGGTCCGCGTCGGGCGCCGCGTATGCAGCCGCCACGAGATCCCGCCAGCGTAGGAGTTCACGCCTCAACGACGCCTTGCGGCAGGCCGAGACCGTCAGGTCGGTCAGCCGGAGCGTGCGCTCGTATCCTCGCCTCCGCGCCGCAGCGTCCGCTTCCTCCAGCAGGCGAGCCGTGCGGTTCATCTCGTTGGCGATCATCAGGACCTGCTGATCGATGCGGAACGTCGCCCAGCGTTCTTCGGTGAGTCCGGCATGCTGGGTCACGGAAGGGGCTTCCCTTGACCGATCAGCCGATGGGTCGCTGCCCGAATCGCCTCGCGAACCGAGGGGTCCGTGACCTCCATGCCGCGGTTCCCCCGGGTGGGACTGATGTTGATCAGCGATGTGTACTCGATGCACTCGTCGGGGCCGCGGCCCGGATAGTAGTTGGCGCCCCAGAGGTCCTGCTGTCGGCTGCCGTGCTCAAGCAGCACGGCCTCGGCGTCTGCGTGGAGCTCACCACCCAACGCGATGACGCCGCGCTCGACGTCGACCACGTACTTCACCATGTCTTCGAAGAACCGCCGCACGAGTTCCGCCAGCACCGACGGATCGACGGGCTTCTCGAGAACGATGATATCGGGAACGGCGCTCATGGTATCCGGCGCCGGAAGGCCTACGCCCCCGTGGCCGGCAGGAAGTGGTAGAGCACCACGAGCGCGGTGATCATGAAGGCAGCCAGCACGAGCCCCGCCATGAAGACGCCTGTGAAGACGCGGGAATCGAACCTCAGGTGCATGAAGTACATCACGACCAGCGCGAACTTCGCGGCCGAGAGAATCAGGAGCAGCGGCACCTCGACGGCGCCGAGCTCCATGTAGTAGGCCGCGACCTCGATGGCCGTGAGCACCGCGAGGATTCCACCGATCAGCCAGTAGAACTTCGGGCTGGCGTGGCCGCCGTGCTCGTCGTGACCGTGCTGTTCGACGTGGCTCGACATGCGAATCCCCTACTGAATCAGGTAGACGAGAACGAAGATCACGATCCAGACGATGTCGACGAAGTGCCAGTACAGGCCCGCGATCTCGACGTTGAGCGCCTTCGCGGGGGGCAACTTGTCGCGAAGCGCCATCACGAGCAGCGTCGTCATCCAGATCACGCCGACGGTCACGTGGGCGCCGTGGAACCCGGTCAGCACGAAGAACGACGATCCGAGCAGGTTCTGCGGAATCGTCAGCCCCACGTGCACGAAGTGCTGGAACTCGTAGACCTGGAAGCCCAGGAAGATCGAGCCCATCAGCACGACCATCGCCAGCCAGAACACGGCGAGCTTCTTGTTCGCGCGCTGCACGCCGTCGAGGGCGAGCACCATGGCCAGCGAGCTCATGAGCAGCACGAAGGTGCTGACCGTGGTGAGCGGAATGTCGAAGACTTCCTGCGAGTACGGCCCGGTGACGCTCTGCCCCTTGTAGACCATGTAGGTCGAGATGAGCGTACCGAAGAACAGGCACTCGGACCCGATGAAGGTCCAGAACCCGACCTTCCACGAGTTGAGTCCCGTCGACGTGTAGTGGTGGTCGTCGTGCGCCACCGCCGCTGCGGCTTCAGCCATGGGTCTCGTGTTCCTTGATGTGCTTGAAGGGGTCCTGGAACGCCCAGCCGTAGACACCGACCGCGGTGAATACGAAGCCGATCAGCGGGACCCACCAGATTCCGGTCATCACCAGCGCCCAGGTGAGCGCGGTGCCGAAGCCCACCCAGAGGGGCCAGGCCGACGGCCCCGGCATGACGGGCTCCGTCTCGGGCTCGACCAGCAGCGTGGCCTCGAGCTCCTTCCGTTCGGCCTCATGCCAGAGCGGCTCGCGCGAGCGTACCTCGGGCAGGACCGGGAAGTTGTAGTGGTGCGGGGGCGAGGGAATCGCCCACTCGAGCGTCGGCGCGCCCCACGGATTGTGGCCGGCCGGCGCCCCGCTCCGGGCGCTCTTGAGCACGTTCCAGAGCATGAGCACGGTGCTCAGCGCGAGCAGGAATGCGCCCACGGTCGAGAGCTGGTTGAAGATCTCGACGTTGAGCTCGGCCTGATACGTCCAGGTGCGGCGAGGCATGCCGTACATGCCCGAGTAGTGCATCGGGAAGAACGTCAGGTTGAACCCGATGAGCGTGGTCCAGAAGTGCCACTTGCCGAGCGCCTCGCTCATGTAGCGGCCCGTGACCTTCGGGAACCAGTAGTAGAGCCCGCTGAACATGCCGAGCAGGATTCCGCCCACGATCACGTAGTGGAAGTGCGCGACCACGAAGTACGAGTCGTGCTGCTGCAGGTCGACCGGCGCCGAGGCGTGCATGACGCCCGAGAGGCCGCCCACCGTGAACATCGCCACGAGCCCCACGGCGAACATCATGGCCGTCGTGTAGCGAATGGCGCCGCCCCACATGGTGGCCATCCAGTTGAAGATCTTCACGCCCGTCGGGATCGCGATGATCATCGTGGTCGCCACGAAGAACGAGTCGGCGATCGGCCCGAGCCCCGAGGTGAACATGTGGTGGCTCCACACGCCCCACCCGATGAAGCCGATCAGAACACCCGCATACACCACCACAGGGTAGCCGAAGAGCGGCTTCTTCGAGAACGCGGGAATCACGTCGGAGATCACACCGAACGCGGGCAGCACCAGGATGTACACCTCGGGGTGTCCGAAAATCCAGAAGAGGTGCTGCCAGAGCACCGGATCACCGCCCGAAGCCACGTTGAAGAAGTTCGCCGCGAAGAACCGGTCGAAGGCCAGCAGGATCAGGGCGACGGCGATCACCGGAAGCGCCGTGACGAGCAGGAAGCTCGTGACCAGCGTCATCCAGGTGAAGAGCGGCATGCGCATGAGCTTCATGCCGGGCGCCCGCAGGTTCAGGATCGTCGTGATGAAGTTCACGCCGCCCATGATCGAGCTCACGCCGAGAATCGAGAGCCCGAGCACCCAGAAGTCGACGTTCAGCCCCGCCGAGTAGGTCGACGATGTGAGGTTCGCGTACCCGACCCAGCTCGTGTTCGGCGCCGCGCCGAAGAACCAGCTCGAGTTCAGGTACAGCCCGCCGAAGAGGTAGATCCAGTACGAGAGCGCGTTCAGCCGCGGAAAGGCCACGTCTCGCGCGCCGATCTGGAGCGGCACGATGTAGTTGAAGAACGCCACGGCCATCGGCATGGCCACCAGGAAGATCATGGTGGTGCCATGCATGGTGAAGAGCTGATTGTACAGCTCGGCCGTGATGAAATCGTTCTCCGGCTTGAAGAGCTGGATTCGGATCATCAGCGCCTCGAGTCCCCCCACGAAGAGGAAGAACACCGAGGTCAGGAAGTACATGATGCCGATCCGCTTGTGATCGACGGTGGTGATCCAGCTCATGAGCCCGGTCGGCTCGTGATGAGCCGCGTGGGTCTCGGGAGCGGTGGCGGTGGTGGCTACGGACATGTGCTCGACTTCTCCTCAGGCTCCGGGCTTCGTCAGCGCAGGCTCAACAGGTACGCGGCGATGGCCTCGACCTGCTCGTCGGTCAGGTTGGTGGCAGGCCAGAACTGGGGCTGGGGCGAGTCCCGATCGACGCCGGGCATGAGCACGCCCGGCTTGATCAGGTGCGGCTCGCGAATCCAGCGCTCGAGGTTCTCCTGGGTGTTGTCGATCCACCCCGCGCCGAGCGTCGTGCGCCGGCCCATCAGGGTCAGGTTCGGTCCAAGCACCCCCTGCGCGTTGGTGCCCTGGATCGCGTGACACGCGATGCAGGTCTGCTGCTGGAAGATTTCGCGGCCCTGTTCGGCGAGCGAAAGCTCCTGGACCGGCGGGGCCTCGGCGGCCTCGCCCTCGTCGGCGGGTTCGGCGCCTTCGGCCGCAGTGGTGCTCGTGGCCGCCGGCGCCGCATCGCCCGCCTGCCAGTCCGCGATCCAGGCGTCGAAATCGCTCTGGCTCTCGACGATCACGCGCACGCCCATGAGGGAGTGCGATTCGCCACAGAACTCGGCGCACTGGCCCATGAAGGTGCCGGTCTCCTGCGCGGTGAAGTGGATCCAGTTGTACTTCGGGTCCACCCCTTCCGGCGTCGCCACGAGGGGATTCACGTCACGCTTGCCCCCGAGCTGCGGCACCCAGAACGAGTGGATCACGTCGGCCGAGTGCAGCCGCAGGCTGATCGGCCGGTCGACCGGAAGGTGCAGCTCGTTGGCCGTCACGACCCCGAGCTCCGGGTAGCGGAACTCCCACCAGTACTGGTGCCCGACGACGTCGACCACCATCGCGTTCTCCGGATCACCCTGCTGCGTCGAGAAGACCGCCTGGATGGTCGGAATCGCGATCGCGACGACGATCAACGCCGGCACGATGGTCCACGCGATCTCGAGGCCCAGGTGCCCGTGGATCTGCTCGGGCTCGGGCGAGTCGGGTCGCGCGCGGAACCGCACCAGGATGTAGGCGAGGACCGCCCAGACCACCACGAGAATGATCAGCGTCCACCAGAAGAGGCTGACGTAGAGCTCGTGAATGACGTGGGCGAAGTCCGTGGTCGGCGCGATGCTGGACTGGGGGTACTCACCGGCACACGCGCTCAGCGCGAATGCGGCGAGTATTCCGGCCAGAGTCTTGGCGAACCTCATGGCATTCCGTTCAGGAAGTCGAGGGTTGGTCCTGCTCGTCGTCGGCGATCTCTCCGAGGGCAATGGCCTCGTCGAGCAGCATGATGGGTATGTCGTCGCGAACGGGGTAGAGTACGCCGCCGTCCGCACGCACCAGCGCCTCGTCCAGAGGGCTCTCCACGAGATCACCGCCACGAGTGCGCACGGCACGACGCTCCACCGCCCGGTTGACCCGTGCGAGCAGCTCGGGTTCGGCCGGGCGGAGCGACTGCCGGGTTTCCGGGCAGACGAGGATCTCGAGAAGTTCGGTGTCGATCATGGCGGTAAAGTCGACTAAACTAGCAAGGCGTGGCCCGTCGCGCGAGGGAATCCCCAGGAACTTCAGGAAGGAGTGAAGCCGCCATGAGCCGTCGACCCCGGACCGGCCGAATCGCGCTCCTAGGACTCACGCTGCTCGTCGCGTGTGGAACGGAGAACGCGGGTGAGGCCGAAGCCATGCCCGCCCAGGACGCAGCCGCACCGGCCCCCGCCTCGACCGACCGGCCGCCGCTCGACCGCGCGTGGGTGATCTTCGGCGCAGACACCGTCGTGGTCGAGGTCGCGCGCACGGCCGACGAGCGGGCCGAGGGCCTCAAGTTCCGCGACGAGCTGCCCGCGGGCACGGGCATGCTCTTCGTCTTTCCCGACCTCGCCACGCGCTCGTTCTGGATGCAGGACACCTACATCGCGCTCGACATCGCGTACATGGACGCGTCGTACCGCATCGTCGACATCCAGCAGATGGAGCCGCTCACGACCCGGACGTACCCAAGCGCCGCGCCGGCCATGTACGCGCTCGAGGTACCGCTCGGGTGGTTCGCGGAACACGGCATCGAGGTGGGTGCCACGCCCACGGTCGTTTTCGGGGGATGACCGGGCGGGTCCGGAGGGGCGGTCAGGCCTCGGCCAGCGCCTCGGCCAGCGCTTCCAGGTCCGCGTCGTCGTTGTAGAGGTGGGGGCTGACGCGGAGCGATTCGCCCCGAAGCGAGGCGTAGACCTTCCGCCGCGCGAGCGCCGCCCGCAGTTCCTCCAGATCGACCCCCTCGCGCATGCGCAGCCCGAAGAGGTGGGGGCTGCGCCAGACCTCGTTCTCGACCCCGAAGCCCAGCGCCCGGGCGCGCTCGATGAGAGGCGCCGAGAGTTCGCCCACGTACCGTGCGATCGCCTCGGGCGTCCACGCGTCGAGCAATTCGAGCGCGGCACGCATGCCGGGCATGAGCGCGAAGTTCGACCGCTCACCCACGTCGTAACGCACCGCACCGGGCTGGTACTCGTCGACGTAGTCCACGAGCCGTCGGAAGTCCTCGCTGCCGGAGCGCGCGATCCAGGTCTCTTCGAGGGGCACGCCGTCGTCGAAGCGTGGGCCGAGCCAGCTGAGGGCGACCGAGTAAGGCCCGAGCAGCCACTTGTAGCCCGCGACCACGAGCGCGTCGGGGCGCACCCGCGCCACGTCGATGGGCACGGCGCCGACGGACTGCGTGCCGTCGACGACCAACGCAGCGCCCACGGCTCGGCACCGGTCAGCGACGGCTGCCAGGTCGAAGCGGGTGCCGTCGGTCCAGTGCACCGTGGGCACGGCCACGACCGCGACGTCGGGGGTGAGGGCGTCGAGCAGCGCCTCGTTCCACGCCGCTCCCGGAGCGGCGGAGGCGGGCCTGGCGACCGTCACGATCTCGGCGCCCGCCTCGAGGGCCCGACGCCGCCACGCGTAGACGTTGCCGGGAAACTGCTCGCCGAGCAGGACGATGCGCTGGCCCGGCTCGACGACGAGGTTCCGGGCCGCGGTCGCGACCCCGTACGAGACCGACGGGTGGATCGCCACGCGCGACGGGTCGTCGGCGCCGACCAGCGACGCGAAGAGGGCCCGCACGCGGTCCGATTCCTCGAAGAAGTCACGGGGCTCGAGGTCGATCGGCAGCCGCTTGGCGCGCACCCCCTCGACGATGGCGTCTTCGACCGCCCGCGCGAGAGGCGCCATGTAGGCGCAGTTCAGGTAGTGCACGTCGGCAGGCACCCGGAACGCCGCGCGCTGGCAGCCGAGTTCGCGGAGCGTCATGCCAGGGGCCAGCCGTCGACGGTGCGCACGTCCGGGCGCACGAGCACCACGTCGCCGGGGTCGTTCGGGTCGGTGACGCCGAGAACGAGGCATTCGCTCCGGAATCCGGCGATGCGCAGGGGCGCGAAGTTCACGACCCCGAGCACCGTGGTGCCGACGAGCCCCTCGGGCTCGTAGCGGAGCGTAAGCTGGGCCGAGCTCTGCAGCGTGCCGATATCCGGCCCGAAATCCACCCAGAGCTTGATCGCGGGCTTCCGTGCTTCGTCGAAGGACTCGGCGCGCACGACCGTGCCCGCGCGAATGTCGAGCGCCTCGAAGGCCGCGAAGTTCGTCTCGGGCTTGCGCGTCACGGTCTCGGAATCAGCGCGACGAGGGCGAGGAGCGCGACGATCACGGTGCCCAGCGCACCGACGGCCGATCCGACGCTCCGACGCGGGTCGATGCGAGAGGCCATGATCGCGAGCGCGACGACCGACCAGAGCAGGAAGAGGTCCATGCCCTGGAGCAGCCGGGCGAAGTACCCGCTCTCCAGTCCACCGAAGAAGGTGCCCAGGTTCAGCGTGAGCTGCGGGTCCTGGCGAGCCACCCGGAGCGGGACGAGCGCGAGCGACCCGACCGCGGGAATCAGGAGCGCGTGGGCGGTCGCGGCGAGATACTGCCGAAATCCCCCCTTGTCGCCGAGCACGAAGGCCAGGACGAAGGTCGTGAGCGAGGCCGTGAGCAGAATCCACACGACCCAGAAGAGGCCACCCCCGACGATGCCCCAGATCTGCATGAAGCGGCCCATGTTCTCGCCCATACCCTCGGGTATGGGCTGGCCCGACGCCACGAGCTGCTGGCGCATCATCGCCTGCCAGATCTCTGCGGGTATCAGCAGCACCGAGGCGACCACGAACACCACGCCGAGCAGGGCGGCCCCACCCCAGCGGGGCCGCTCGGCGACCTCGGCACCGACCGACGCGGGCTCGTAGAAGGTCGAGAGCACGCGCCTCCAGAGGGGCGAGGGTTCGGTCATGGTGTCTCCTCGGCGAGCGGAGCGGGGGCGAGTCCCGCCGCCATCGGTTGGCGAGACCTCCGCGAGAGAATGGTCGCCACGCTCAGGTAGGCCGTCGAGTTGAGCAGGGTATTGAAGACGTCCGGAATCGTCTTGACGGCCTCGATCACGACAACCGCCTCGACCGGGATTCCCGCTGCAATGTAGGCCGGCAGCGTCTTGAAGCCACCTCCGCCCCCGCGAGGAAGCCCGAGCGTCGCGAAGCTCAGCAGGATCACGAGCAGCACGAACCCCACCTGTTCGCCCATCGAGAGCGGCACCCCGAAGATGTGCGCGAGGAAGACGAACTTGAAGACCGACGATACCGATTGGTTGAGCTTGAAGGTCGAAGCGGCGAGGGGCAGGACGAACCCCGTGCTCGACTTCGGCAGGCGCAGGTGGGTCTCTGCGCCTTCGATCAGCGCGGGCAGCGACGCCAGCGACGATTGGGTCGTGATCGCCACCATCTGACCCGAGGTCGCCGCCCGCTGGAAGCGTGCGATCGAGGTGCGGCCTACGAGCGCGGTCACGGGGTAGAGGAAGGCCGTCACGACGATGAGCAGGACCGACAGGAGCACCACGTATCCCCCGAGCATTCCCGCGGCGCCGAAGCCGGTGTCGACGGAGAGCGCGAGAATGATCGCGAAGATCGCGACGGGGGTCCCGTAGAGAATCCAGGTGGTGAGGTGCATCGTGGCCGCGGCGGCGGCGTGGAAGATGCGGGCGAGCGGAAGGCGCTGGCCGTCAGGAAGCTTCCCGACGGCCAGAGCCACGAGAATCGTGAACACGACGACCGGCAGAATGTCGCCCGCGGCCGCGGCCGCGAAGGGGTTCGAAGGTACGAGCGTCGGGAGCCACTCGCCGAGCGACGGAGCCGCACCGCCCTGCGTGGCGCGAACCGCCGCCTCGGGAAGCGTGACCGAAGCGCGCAGCGTTTCCAGCGACTCGGCGGACACCTGGATCGGAGAGACCAGCACGGGCGTCGCGACCAGCGTGAAGGCGGCCACCGTCGCGAGCATGCCGACGAAGAGGGCGAACGCCCGCCCGCCGAGGCTCCCGACGCCGCCCGCGCCGCTTCCACCGATCGCCGCCAGGAGTTGCGCGACGACCAGCGGCAGAACGACCATCTGCAATGCGTTGACCCACAGCTCGCCCAGCGGTTGGAGCGCACGGCTCAAGGGCTCCGCCCCCGGGAACAACCCGGCGTTGCCCAGGACCCCGAGCGTCACGCCCGCGAGCAGGCCGATCATCGACCAGCCGCCGAGCGCCGCCGGAATCCGGGGGGCCGAGGAACCTTTCGGCTCAGCCTCCGTCGCTGGTGACTCCTCTGACCCCATGGACCCTCCGTTCGTGGAGACGATGCTACAGGTGCGGCGAAGGCGACACAACGCGCGGTCGCTGGCACCCATGCCGAGCCGCCCGGTGCGTGGACCCGGACCGGGGCGCCAGCGGGCCATGTTCTTGCAACGCCGGATCGGCACCCTCCACGTCTCACTCCGGCGCGGATCGCACTCGTGCGCACGACCCATACCAGCTCGCCTTCGACACACGGTACCACGCACGCGGCCGACGAGGCACCCGGCCGCGCTTCCAACGATCGATACCGACTGCACCTTACCGGCAAGGCGCGCCGGCACGGCTCCGTCGCAAGCCCGGCGGACTTGGTCCGCGTCCTGCACGAAGGCGGGCTGCCAGCGCTCGCCGTCTTCGAGGGCCCCTTCGCGGCCGAGGTCACCGATCGCGGTGCCGGAACCACCGCGCTGGTCCGGGACCCGCTCGGTGAGGAGGCGCTGTACTACCGGGTGGTCGACGGCGAGCCGGTCTGGAGCACACGGCTGGAGCCGCTTCTCGCCGACGAGCCGCGTTCGCGGTTCGACGGCGAAGCGCTCCGCGAGGCGCTCAACTACCGGTGGTGCCTCGGAGATCAGGCTCTCGTCCAGGGCATCGGCCAAGTGCAGCCCGGCACTGCGGTCGTGTTCGGCCGCGGCGGCCCGCGAACCGAGGTCATCGAGGACCTCGTCTACGAACCGGGACCGCTGTCCGCACTGGACGACTGGGCCGACCAACTGATTGAGGCCCTTCGAGCCGAGATGCGCCCCCGGCTCGCCGCCTCGGAGCGGCCGATGGTGCTGCTGAGCGGCGGTGTCGACTCGGCCCTGCTCGCCGCGCTCGCGCATGAGCTTCGGAGTGACACCGTGGCGGTCTCGCCGACCTGGGCCAACGGCGAGGACCCCGAGCTTCCGAGGGCACGCATGGTGGCCGAGCATCTGGGCATCGAGCATCGGGTACTGCGCATCGAAGACGACGAGATCGCGGAGGCGACGGCGGACATCACCGGGCTCCTGGACGTACCGCCGAAGGACCACTGGGCCATCGCGCTGCTCGCGACCTTCCGCCGACTCGAAGGCACCGCGGACCTCGTGCTGCACGGAGCCGGCGCGGACATGATCCTCGGCAGTCGGAGTCGCGAGCGCATCGCCGAGGCTGCACGAAGGGCGTTCGTTCGCAACCTGATTCCCGGCCCCGTTCGTCGCCTGCTCGCGTGGCCGCTCCCCCTCGATCGGAGCCACCTGGGCGACGTGCGCGCGATCCTCGAGGAAGACCCCCGGCTCGAGCTCGACCGCATGGGACTCATCGAGTTCCACAGGGCGCTGCGAGCCGCCCATCGGCCGGTCTTCGGAAACGGTGACCCATCGCCGACGCTGATCGACCGCTTCCGCTCGCCCCGCGGCAACGACTATGAGGCGCGTTTGCGAATGAGCGTCTACACCTGGGTGAGAATCCACACCTTCGAGGTCACGCGATTGGCCGGTTCGTGCGGCATCGAAACCAGTTTTCCCTATGTCACGAAGGCCAGCCGCGATCTCGCGTTCCGCATGCCCGCCGAGCGCGCCTACGACCGCGAGCGAGTGCGAAAACCGGTGATCAGGCGAGCGCACCAGCGATACTTTCCGGAGCCGTGGTCACGGTGGCCGAAGCTCGGCTTCGTCACACCGACCGTCGGCTGGCATCAGGAGTGCATTGCTGCGTGGACCGACGACCGCCTCGGACCCGGCTCGATCGCGGATCGGCTGATCGGTCCCGGGCTCGAGGCGTTCACGGTCGAGCGCGATCACCAGCACCTGTTCACGCTCGCGGCGTTGGAAGACTTCTCCCGGCGGTTCGGGGTCGAGCTACCCGATGCGTGATGCCCTCACCCGCCCCCCGCCGCCACCGTCCGCGACACGCCGTCGACGGTGAGGCCCAGGGGGAAGGGCGCCATCGGAACCTCCATCGTGCCGGTATAGCGCACCTCGACGACCTGGCTGTGCAGGCGGTTCGCGGCACGGTCCCAGAGGAAGTGGCCCCGCCCGGTGCCGCCCAGGTCCTGCGTGATGTCCATACCCGCTTCGCGAGCCTCGATCATGCGGCGGTCGTCGGACACGAAATCCACCTTAAGAAGGGGATTCCCGTCGACGACGGTGTCGCCACGCACCGTGTATTCGATGACCGAGTGCAGGCGCACGACCCCGTTCGAGGTCTCGGTGTCGAGGGAGAGCGAGTCGGTCCACGCATCTCCCGGCCGGACCGCTCGATCCGGCAGGCGTGGAAAGAAGGTGGCGGCCATGGCCTCGGGCACGACGAGCGCCTCGGCACCGCCACTCAACACGGGCTCGGCCACGAGGACGGCCGCACCCCGGCGGTCCAGCGTCCAGACCAGCGGACCCTCGATCTGGTCGACGGAGAACCGCTGAGGGCCCGCCATCGGGTTGTCCACCCTGCCCTCGAACTCGACGAAGTCGGCGGTGACCTCGAGCCCCGACTCTCCACCCGCGAACCGCAGCGCGAGCGTCGCGGTCTGCGTCTGCCGCACGTCGAACGTCTGGCCACCCGCATCGACCGTGACGCGAAGGCTGTCCGCTTGATGGAAGCGGGCGGGCGCCGGGACCGGGTCGGCGTAGGTGAGTGGCGCGTCGGCGGGCGAAGGGGCGCCCGGCCCGGATCCGGATCCGGCGCAGGCGGCGGTGGCGAGGGCGAGGACTCCGAGGGTGGCCGGCAGTGATCGACGGTGCATGAATGTCCTTCCAGGAACGCAGGGATCGGTGGAGTGTCACCCGTTGAGTACGCGGCGGGTTGCCCGGGGCTTCACCGGGCCGCGAAACCTTGGCCGAACGCGTTCCCCGGCGTTATCCTCCGTTCCCGAGTACGGTTCCAGAGCTACACGAGGTTTCGCCATGTCCTTTCGCACCAATCCGGATCGAATTCTCGACAACATCGACCGGGCCCGGAGCCGAGATGACAGCGGATTTCGCGACGCCTCGGACCGGCAGGCCAGCGGGCGCGAGCTCGACACCTCGATTCCGGACGTGGACGCGACGACGCCCGAGCGCATGAAGCGCATCTTCCAGGCGGTCGAACGTGCCTACACGTCCTGCGCTCAGAGCGCGAATCTCGGCCCGCTTGCTCAGCGCTTTCAGGCCGTCGGCGATCTCAACGAGCACCGTGCGCGCGGCGACGTGAGCATCGCGGTCCGCTACATGGACCACGACCGACACGACGACTTCGGCATGGCACCGTTCGAGGTCCGCCCCGAAGACCTCATCGAAGCGCGCAAGGAGACACGTACCACGCGTCCCGACGTGAACGCCATGAAGGTGCTCCGGGGCGCGCTCCGCACCGGCGTGTTGAGCGCCTACCAGAAGGTCGAGCCGAGGTTGCGCGACGCGCTTCGCGATCGGGCGGACATGGGACACATCGAGGTGCAGGTGACGGTGGATCTTCGGTCGGCCGTGTGAGTTCGGAGGGCGGCGCCGAGCGCGCGCTCCTTCTCTTTCTCGACGGCGTCGGCATCGGCGCGCCGGACCCTGCGACGAACCCGTTCTTCGCCGCGCGGCTACCCACCCTCGCGTCTCTCCTGGGCGGGGGGATTCCCTCGCTCGACGACCCAGCCCGTCGGCACCGTTGGAATGGACGGGAGACCGCCAGCAGCCCGGTCGATGCGTTGCTCGGAGTCGAAGGGATTCCGCAGAGCGGCACGGGTCAGGCCACCCTGCTAACCGGCCGGAACGCCGCCTCGATCTTCGGACGGCACTTCGGTCCGTGGGTGCCCGTGCGGCTGCGGCCGGCGGTCGAGAACGAGAGCCTGCTCCGGCGGGCGGTCGACGCAGGCGTCTCGACGGCCTTCGCGAACGCGTATCCCGACAGCTGGCCAGGCCCTCGCGGCGAGCGCTGGCTCGCGGCGCCCCCTCTGGCCGCCCGAGCTGCGGGCCTGCTCACCCGGCACCACGCTCACCTGGCCCGCGGCGACGCCGTGGCCAGCGAGATCGTGAACAACGGATGGCGCGAACGACTCGGCCACCGTGAGCTGCCGGTCGTGAGCGCGAGCGACGCCGGTCGAACGCTCGGGCGCCTCGCCGAGCGCCACCGACTGACGTTCTACGCGCACTACCGGACCGACACCGTCGGGCACGACGGCGACCTCGCGGCGGGGGCGTCCGCACTCGAGCGGGTCGACTCCTTTCTCTCGGGCCTTCTCGAGACCATGCCGGCGAGGTGCCTGCTGGTGATTTGCAGCGACCACGGCAACCTCGAAGACGCGACCCAGGCCGGGCACACGACGAACCCGTCGCTGGGCGTGTTCGTCGGGCCCGGCGCGCACCAGGCGGCCCGCGACGTGACTTCGCTCCTGCACGTCACCCCCCTGCTCGCCGACCGGATCGGTCTGTAGAGCACCGCGTTGGGAGCGACCCGGCGCCCGACGCGCCATCCCATCGCCCGCGTGGACCGTGCATCGTGCGGGCATGGCGACGACGACCCCCCTCGATCTCAGCGCGGCCGGAACACCCCGACCCAACGGCCAGTCGAGCCGCATCTTCGGACAGCTCCTGGTCGAGCGCGGTGCGGTATCGGCGGCGCAGCTCGAAGAGGCACTGGAGCGGCAGGGCGAGATCGGTGAACGGCTCGGCGAGGTACTCGTGCGCATGGGGCTCCTGGCACGGGAACACGTCGCCGCCGCGCTCGCCGAGCAGCTCGGCCTCTCCCACGCGCCCGGTCCCCTCGCACCCGATCCGTCGCTCGCGTCACTCCTGCCGGAGACGGTCGCGCGGCGGGCGCGGGCGGCGCCCCTCGCCCGTGGTGGACGCTGGCTGCGCGTCGCGATGGCGGACCCCCTCGACCTGACGACCACCGACGACCTGCGCTTCCGCACCGGCCGCCGGATCGAGGTCGTGGTATCGGCGCCGGAAGCGATCGAGGCCGCGCTCGACACTCTGTACGGGGGTGAAGTCGACCGACTTGCCGCCGGGCTCGCCCAGGAGCCGGACACCGACGACCGGGACACCCTCGAACGGGCCGCCAGGGCGGCGCCCGTCGTGCGCCTGGTGGACCGCATTCTGTCGGAGGCCGCGGCCGCGCGCGCCAGCGACATTCACCTCGAGCCTGGAGCCGAGGCCCTCTCCGTCCGCTTCCGTGTGGACGGGCTGCTGCACGAGGTCCATTCGCTGCCCGCCGGAGCCCGCTCGGCGCTGATCTCTCGTCTGAAGATCATGGCGGGCATGGACATCGCGGTCCGTCGCCGCCCGCAGGACGGGGGCATGACCCTTCGAAGCGAGGGCCGGGAGCTGCCCCTCCGGGTCTCGACGCTCCCGGCCCGGCAGGGCGAGAAGGCCGTGATCCGGGTGCTCGACCCGTCCAGGGCACCCGAGAATCTCGGTTCGCTCGGCCTCGGCCCCGCCGACGGGAAACGGCTGTCCCGCCTGCTCGCGTCCGGCCAGGGGGTGCTCCTCGCGTCCGGCCCGACAGGGTCGGGAAAGAGCAGCACCCTTCACGCCGCGCTCCTCGAGCTCGACCGCCGGCACCTGAACGTCGTCACGCTCGAAGACCCGGTCGAGTACCGCATTCCGGGCGTGACCCACGTGCAGGTCGACAGCCGCGGCGGGCTCGGGTTCGCCGACGCGCTCCGTGCCGTGCTCCGCCAGGATCCCGACGTCATCATGGTGGGCGAAATCCGGGACCGCGAAACGGCGGAGATCGCGATGTCCGCGGCCGTGACGGGTCACCTGGTGCTCTCGACGATCCACACGACCGACGCGCCGGGGGCCGTCGCCCGACTGCTTCACATGGGGGTGCCGCCCTACCTGGTCGCGGGTGGCCTCGCCGGCGTCGTGGCACAGCGTCTGGTGCGAACCGTCTGCGCCGAGTGCAGGGGCCGCCGGGACACCGGGTGCGCGCACTGCCAGGACGGCTTCTCCGGACGCACCGGCGTCTTTCAGGTTCTGGTGATCGACGACGCGCTCCGCGACGCGGTGATTGCGGGCGCGACGGTTACCGAGCTTCGGCGACGGGCGCGCGACGCCGGCATGGGCACACTCGCCGACGACGCGCGGCGGAAGGTGGCCGAAGGCGTGACCACCCCGCACGAGGTCGGCCGGGTCGTCCGCTCCGATCCGGGCGCCGCGCTGCCCTGCGGCTCGTGCGGCGAGGGCGTGCCCTCGGGCGCGGTGGGTTGCCCGGGGTGCGGCCGGCGGCAGGGACACCGGTGCGGGTGCGGCGAGCGGATCGAGCCCGGATGGACGTTCTGCCCCTGGTGCCTGCGCAGGGTGCCCGGCTGGGCCAGGGCGGGCCGGGGCTGAGGGGGCGCTCAGCGCGGCGCGGAAGCCGGCGCCGGATTCGGCGTGCCCGGCGCCGCCGGACGCGGCAGGAGGTGAACCAGGTAGGCCAGCGCGATCACTGCGACACAGGTTCCGATCACGAGTCGGGTCACCGGGCCGAATCGGGCGGTGTCTCCCACCGGCACCGGAGATTGGACCGGCGCCGTCCTGCGCAACCCGGCCGATTCCTGCAGCAGCGTGTCCATGCGCGCGCCGCACCGCGCACACATCTCGAACGGCGCCGGGTTCACCATCCAGCAGTGTGGACAGACCGACGGACCCGGCGCCGACGTCGTCACGAGATGCTTCGCAGCAGGCGACCGACCGGATCGCCTCCACCCGGCCACAGGTATCGGTCGGAAACCTGGTTGAGCGCCCCGCGAATCCGCCCGAAGGCACGGCCCACGTCGTCGAACACACCGTCGACGCCCAACGCGGCCGCCTGTGGGCTTCGGGCGGCCGCACGGTACCCGGTCGCGCCGAGGCGCTCGTAGTACGAGATCGGCGGCGCCCCGCGACGCCGGGCCCTCGATTCGAGG
>CBFGQV010000004.1:0-26474 GCA_965651045.1 uncultured bacterium | reverse complement strand
CGGCGGGCGCAGGCGACATGCGGCTGGCCTGCGCGGCGGGCCCCGACTACTACGCGATCCCCCTGATCACGACCAAGAACCTTCCGGGCACGGGCTACGCCGAAGGCACTGCCGAGGTGGCCCACGCGCCTTCTCCCTTCTCGGTCACGCTCGCCGAAGACGGAAGCTACCGGCAGTCGCTCACGATCACGCTCCGCCGCATGAAGGCGCCCGCGACCGGGGTGCTCGTGGCGTGGGTGTCGACGCCCGAACTCGACCGGGTCGTGCGACTGGGCACGCTGGGGCCCGACTTCACGGCGCGGGGCGAGGTCGACTGGAACAAGTTCATCGTGGTCATCTCGCACGAGGCCGTGGACGACGCCGGGCAGGAGCGTTGGCAGGGGCCGATCGCGCTCCGGGGCATGTCCAGGAGCGGGCTCATGCACACCATGGCCGGGCACGGCGCCTTCCAGCAGGAGAACTGCGCGGCGTACGGATACGAGTGATGAGGCGCCTCGCCGTCACGCTTCTCCTGGCCGCGTCGGCGTCGGCGTCGTCGCTCGCCGCCCAGCACGAGCACCACGACATGGGCGCCGGGGCGGCCACGGGCGGCTGGAGAATGGTGCCCATGGACCCGAACATGCCCATGCTGCCGGGGCTCGAGATGGCGGTGCCGGTCGTGGGCGCCTTCCTGCCCGGTATGGGCGTCGACCCGATGACGCTGCCCGAGGCGCGCCCCAGCGAAGTGGTCCAGATGGGCGACGGCGACACGCTCCGCATCGCGGTTTCGATGGTGCGCCGCATGCTCGGGGGCCGACAGCACGTCATGTACGGCTACAACGGGCAGTATCCGGGCCCGCTGATCCAGGCGCCCCAGGACGCGACGATCGTGGTCGAGGTGACGAACGAGATCCAGATGCCGACGACCATTCACTGGCACGGCATTCGGCTCGAAAACCGCTTCGACGGGGTGCCCGGCGTGACGCAGGCCGCGATCGAGCAGGGCGAGCGCTTCACCTACGAGGTCCACGTGCCCGACGCGGGCATGTTCTGGTACCACCCGCACGTGCGCGAAGACGTGCAGCAGGACCTCGGGCTTTTCGGCAACCTGCTCGTGACCTCGCCCGACCCGGCGTACTACGGCCCGGCGAACCGCGAAGAGGTGCTCGTTCTGGACGACATCTTGATGGACGACCAGGGGCTGATTCCCTACGGTGATTCGTCGCCCACGCACGCGCTGATGGGGCGCTTCGGCAACGTCCTGATGGTGAACGGCGTGACCGATCACCGGCTCGAGGTTCGGCGGGGCGAGGTGGTGCGGTTCTACCTCACCAATGTCGCCAATACCCGCACCTTCAACGTCACCTTCGGCGACGCGCGGGTGAAGCTCGTCGCGTCCGACGTGGGGCGGTTCGAGCGCGAGCAGTGGGTGAACTCGGTGGTCATCGCCCCCGCCGAACGGTACGTGGTCGACGTGCGCTTTTCCGAAGCGGGCGAGGTCGCGATCGCCAACACGATCCAGGCGGTGAACCACTTCCGGGGCGTGTTCTACCCCGAGGTCGATACGCTGTCGGTGGTCACCGTGGTCGACGAACCGCTGGCCGAGGACCACGCCGAGGCGTTCGCTACGCTCCGCACCCACGAGGCGGTGGTCGCCGAGATCGACGGCTTCCGCTCCTGGTTCGGGCGCGCCCCCGACCACGAACTCGAGGCGACCGTGCGGGTGCAGGGGCTTCCGACCCCGATCGTGCTTTCCATGGAGGCCGACACGCTCTACGTGCCGCCGATCGAGTGGAACGACGGCATGCCGATGATGAACTGGCTCTCCACCGCCGAGCAGGTGACCTGGATTCTGCGCGACGTGGCGACGGGCGCCGAGAACGAGGAGATCCACTGGCAGTTCGAGGTCGGCGACGTGGTGAAGCTCCGCATTCACAACTCGCCCGATTCGTTCCACCCCATGAACCACCCGATCCACATACACGGGCAGCGGTTCCTGGTGCTCTCCATGGACGGGCGCGAGACCGAGAACCTGGTCTGGAAGGACACGGCGATCCTGCCGGTCGGCTCGACCATGGACGTGCTCGTCGAGATGTCCAACCCGGGCACCTGGATGATCCACTGTCACATCGCCGAGCACCTGCACGCGGGCATGATGTTCAGCTTCGAGGTGCGGTAGGCGGCGGCGTCCGTACCGAGTGGAGGCCGACGTGCCGAGAGACGCGCGCGATGAGCTGTACGCACACGAGAAGGCACCCGCCGGTGTTGGATGTACTTTAGAACCCGGGTCGAGGTAACGGGCGCCATTCTCTCGGATGTGTCGCAGCTTGCACGCAGACGCAAAGGCAGCCCTCGATGGTCGGCTACACGCCGAAAGGCGCAAAGACGGCCACACCCCTGGCGGACATGATGCGGCTCCAGGCCGACGAACTCTCACTGCCGGCCCGGCAGCTGGTGCCGCTGCTGGAGGGGCTGGCCGCCGCGAGCGCCCGCGCCGAAGACGCCCGGAGCCGCCTGCTGGAGTGGGACCACGTGCTCCGCAGGGGATCGGTGGCCGGGGGCATCTACGTGGCCTGGGAAGGCGCGCTCCGGTCGGCGGTGAGCGACCGCCTGGTGCCCGAAGGCGCCGGACTCACCCTGGGCCTGTCTCGCGTCGTCGAGACCCTGCACCTGCCCCCCGGCGAGTGGGGCCCGGATCCGGTGGCGGCCTGTGATGCGCTGCTGTTGGAGGCCCCCGAGGCCGCCGAGTCCGAGCCTGCGGAACGGCACGGAGCGGACGCCCCATCCCTCCGAAGAGGCACTTCTTTCGAGCGAGGGCGCCGCGCGTGGTACCTCTTCGGATCGTCCTTCCAGGTCCACCCCGTCGGGCGATACCGGCCCGGGGTCTTCTGGCCGATGTTTCGTATCCCCAGGAAAGGGCCTCCGAAGGGCGAAACGACTGATCGGCCCCGATCCGACAAGGACATCTCATGCGTGCTCTCCATGCACTCTCCGTGGCACTCGTCTTCGGGCTGCTCGGTGCGGCCCCGGTGGTGGCGCAGGAGCCCTCGACGAACGACGACGCTCGGGTTCTCACCTCTGCGGCTATGGACGTGGCCTTGGCCGGTCACGAGTCGGAGGTGACCCGCCAGCGAGACGATCTGGACGCGCTGCTCTCGAACCCACGGGTTCGCGACCTGGCCCTCGGCCACGGCATCGACATTCGCCGGGTCGAGTCCGCCGCGGCAGGTCTCACCGACGAGCAGATGCAGGAACTCGCACCTCTGGTGACCGACGCGCACCCGCTCATGCGAGACGGACTCGGAACCGTCACCATCAGCGTCGTCGGCATCATCATCGTGCTGCTCCTTCTGATCCTGGTCACCTGAAGGCGAGGGGCGAGGTTGATCATTGCGCTCTTCGCATCGGTCGCCCTCCTTCCCGCGCATACGATGGCGTTCTCGACCTCCGACGCGCTCCAGGAGTGCGTCGTCGTCGCTGACGTACTCCAGGCGGCGAAGGCGCTGGTCGACGACGGCAGACCGGACCCCGCAGCTGCCCTTCTGGAAGGCGCGCTCGCGCGGTGCCCGGATCACGCGGAGCTGCTCGCCGACCTCGCCGGCATTCGTGTTCTGCAGGGCGACCTCGTGCGTGCCGAAGCGCTGGCCACCCGCCTCGTACGGTTCCGCCCCGAATCGAACTACGCCTGGAACCTCCTGGCCCTGACCCGCTACCTCCAGGACGACGCCGCGGGCGCGCTCCGCGCGTGGAGCCATGCCGGCCGACCCCTGGTCGATGACGTCACGGTTCGGCTCGTGAGCCACGACGGCCCCAGGACCTCGAGCGCCGGCCCCGACCCGGACCGGGTCAGCGGCATCACCGAAGGTCGAGTGCTCACGGAACACGCACTCCTGCGGGGCGAGCGGCGCTTGGCGGCGCTTCCGGCCGCGGACCGTGCCCGCCTCGGATACGGCATGACGCCCGAAGGCGAGGCGCGCGTCGACGGCACGGTGGTGCTCGGAGCGACCAACCCGTTCTCCGGGCCGGACCTCGTCCTGCACGCCCTTCGGCTCTTCGGCCGACGCGTGCACCTGGTCTCGGCAGACCCCATGGGCCGCCTGGAGCGCTGGAACCTCTCCGGAACGGTCGAAGGCTCGCTCTTCGAGGCCGGCATCGCAGTGGCTCACCCGGCTCCGGGGGGCCGCGGCGCGTGGCGCTGGGGGATCACCCACGAGACCGGTCGCTACGGGTCGGCCGGAGTCACCGACACGGTTCGGGAGACCCGCACGAGCCTGGCCTGGAGCCACACCGACTGGGTCACCGCGACGCTCAGGGGATCCGTCCACAGCCGGGTCGACCTCCGACCCGAACGCGGCACCTTCGTCGGTGTCGGCGCGGGCTGGAGCCTCGTTCCTCGAACCGCGCGGGGCGCGATCGGCGCGGAAGGCACGGGCTGGCTGAGGATCCAGGGGGTGTCCTCTGCGGGTAGCGGCCGTGGCGAACGCCGGTTCGGTCGCGTCGAGGTGCGGGGCGTGTTCCATGCCGTGCCGGCCAGCCGGCACTGGAGCGGCGTGGGACTGGACCTTCGCGGCGGTATCGTGGCGGTGTCGGACGGAACCCCACCGGACCTCATGCCCCGCGTCGGGGCCGGCGGCAACGCGCACCTGCTCATGCGGGCCCGCTCGGACCTCGATGATCGGGGCGCGGTCCGTGCCTGGTTTCCCGGCACCGCCTGGGCGCACGCCACGATCGAAGTCCACCGAGAGGTCGCGGCGGTGGGCCCCGCAGCGATCGGCGTGGCTCTCTTCGCCGACGGCGTGAGCACCTTGGCCCCGGCCCCGCAGGCCGGCGCCACCGCCGACCGGCGGCGCGCCCTTCACCTGGGCGGGGGTCTGCGGACACGGATTCCGTGGGTCGACGGGTGGCTTCGGGCCGACTGGAGCATCGACCCTTCCGACGGCGCGTCGACCTTCTCGGCGGCGTGGGTCCAGGAACATCGGCTCCATCGCGCCCCGGCACGCTGATGGCCATGGGCGCGGAACTTCGTCGCGAAGACGAAACGCTGATCATCGACCTGGTGGGCGACTGGAGCCTCTCCGGCGACCGACCGCGATTCGGAGACCTGCTCGAGCGCGATTCCGATGCGCCCACGGCGCACGCCATGGATTTCGACGCGACCCGTCTGGGAAGCTGGGACAGCAGCCTTCTCACCTTCATTCAGCAGGGCATGCTTCATTGCGAGGCCCACGACCTCGAGTTTCGGGGCGACAACCTTCCGGAGAACATCGCGCGCCTTCTGGAGCTCGCACGGGCCGTGCCCGACATGGACACCGAACGGGCGTCGGCCGAGGTCTCCTTTCCCAGCGCGATCGGACGCAGGACCCTCGCCGCCTGGAATGGCCTCATGGCGGCCGTCGCCTTCGTCGGAGAGGTCACCGACAGCTTCCTTCGGCTCGTACTCGGCCGGTCGCGCATGCGCTGGCGGGACTTCTGGGTCGTGGTGCAGTCGAACAGTTCGGGGGCGCTGCCCATCGTCACCCTGATCGCCTTCCTGGTCGGCATGATCATCTCGTTCCTGGGTGCGGTCGTTCTGCGCCGCTTCGGGGCGGGCTACTTCGTGTCGTATCTCGTGGGCTACGGCATGCTGAGAGAGATGGCGTCGCTGATGACGGGCATCATCATGGCCGGACGGACGGGCGCCGCCTTCGCGGCGGAGCTGGGCAGCATGAAGATCAGCGAAGAGATCGACGCCTACCGCACGCTGGGCATTTCGCCGGTCGATCACCTGGTCCTGCCCCGGGTTCTGGGCATTCTGGTGACGATGCCCCTGCTCACCATCTATGCGTGCTTCATCGGCATTCTCGGCGGCATGGCCGTGGCGGCCCTGGTCCTGGACCTGAGCGTCACCCAGTTCATGGGCGGACTGCTCCAGGCCGTGACGCTTTCCGACGGACTGCTGGGCGTGGTCAAGGGAACGGTCTTCGGCCTGATCATCGGCCTGGCCGGGTGCCTGAGGGGCCTCCAGACCGGCCAAGACGCGAGCGCGGTGGGCAAGGCCGCCACCTCGGCGGTGGTGCTGGGCATCACGCTCATCATCGCGGCCAATGCCGTGATCGACTGGCTCGCCGTGTTGTTGAACGTCTGATGGACATCACTCACCCGATCGAAGTGCGAGAGCTCACCATGGCGTACGGTCCCCTCGTCGTGATGGAGCGATTGAGCTTTCAGGTCCACCGCGGAGAGATCTTCGTGATCATGGGCGGGAGCGGGAGCGGCAAGAGCACGCTGCTCAAGCACCTCATCGGCCTCAAGGCGCCCGCCGAGGGATCCATTCTGTTCGAGAACGAAGGCTTCTTCGAGGCCGACGAGGGCACGCGCAAAGGCATTCTGAGGCGCATGGGAGTCCTGTTCCAGAACGGCGCCCTCTGGAGCGGCCTCACTCTGGCCGAGAACGTGGCGCTGCCTCTCGAGGAATACACCGAACTCGACGCCGGTTCGATCGGCGAGGTCGTCGCGCTCAAGCTCGCGCTCGTGGGGCTCCGGGGATTCGAGGACTTCTACCCGACCGAGATCAGCGGGGGCATGCGGAAGCGCGCGGCGCTGGCACGCGCGACGGCGCTGGACCCCGACGTTCTCTTCTTCGACGAGCCCTCGTCGGGGCTGGACCCCATCACCGCGAGCCGTCTGGACGATCTGATCTTGCAGCTCCGCGACAGCTTCGGGACCACGATCGTGATCGTCAGTCACGACCTGGCCAGCATCTTCAAGATCGCCGATCGAGCGCTGTTTCTGGATATCGAAGAAAAGACCATGACCGCCCTGGGAACGCCCGAATCCCTGCGGGACAGCCCTCCGAGCGACGAGGTCCGCCGGTTCATGACACGTAGCAGTACGGCAACCCCGCACCCGAGGAAGGACCCATGAGCGTTCGAGCCAATCCCACCGCCCTTGGACTGTTCATGATCGGCGCCGTGGCCCTCACGATTCTGGGTGTCGCCGCGCTCGCGTCGAGGGCCTGGTTCGGAGACGAGCCCACCTTCATCAGCTTCTTCGAAGAGTCGGTGAACGGCCTCGAGCGCGGTGCCGCGGTGAAGTTCCAGGGCGTGCCGGTGGGAACCGTATCGGAGCTCCTGATCCAGATCGATCAGGCGGACAAGACGTTTCTGGTTCCCGTCGAGTACGAGATCAACCTCACACGCCTCACCACGGAAGTCGGAGAGTTCCTTCATCTGGACGACGAAGAGGTGTTGAGGCAGCAGATCGCCGACGGACTTCGGGCCCAGCTCCAGATGGAGAGCCTGGTCACCGGCATTCTCTACATCGAACTCACCTACCGGCCCGAGTCGGATCCTCCGGTGCAGGTGGCGAGGGCGACCCCCCACCCCGAGATCCCGACGGCCCGGTCCCTTCTCGCAGCGTTCGGAACCGAGGCTGGAAGCCTCGTGGCCGACGTGCTCGAGATTCTCTTCCGCGTGAACGAGATGTTGGAAGAGGTCGACATGAAGGGGATCAACGAGGCCGTCGTCGCCTCGGCGCAGGCGGTCGAGCAACTGGTAGGGTCTCCCGAACTCCAGGCCGCGATCAACGAGGTTCCCGAGATGGCCGCGCAGCTCAGTCGGACGCTCACCGAGCTCGAAAACCTGGGCGTACGTCTGGGGCAGGCCGTCGGTCCCATCCAGGCCGGCATGGAAGAGTCGCTGAACGAGACGACCCTGACCCTTCAGGCCGCCCGGACGACGCTCGAAGAGACCCGAGGGCTGGTCGATCCGGACTCGGGCATCGGGTACGGAATGGAGCAGGCGTTCACGAGCCTTCGAGAGGCCGCCGATGCCCTCCGCACGCTCGTGTTCACGCTCGAACGCAACCCCGACATGCTGCTCCGCGGACCCAATCCGCCCAGGAGGTAGCCCCATGCCGACCCCGACGAAAGCCCGAACCACCCGCCTCCTGCTGCTCGCCGCTCTGGCGTCCACGGCAGGTTGCTTCAGCCTGAGTCGCAACGCCCCCCCGCAGCGGCACTACGTGCTCGGCTCCGACCGCAGTCCCCAGACCGGTGCGGCGACCGCTCCGGCGGTGGCCGATTCCGGCGCGCAGGTGATCGGCCTTCGACGGCCACGGGTGGCCGACTACCTGGCGACTCCGTTCATCGTGGTCCGCCGTGGGGCACACCAGATCGAGCTCTCCGAGTTCCATCGCTGGGCCGAAGATCTCGACCAGGCCATCAACCGGAGCGTGAGCGGCTTCCTGGCCGAGCTCGCGCCGACGCATCGGGTCGTGACGGCGCCGTGGCCGGGCGGAACCCGGCCGGACGTCGTGATCCAGACGCACGTTCTGCGCTTCGAAGGCGCGGCACCGGAAGACCCCGCGAGTACCGCAGGCGAGGCGCATCTCCTGGCCACCTGGGAGGTTCTGCGGGCATCGGACGGGTCTCTCCTGGCCCGTGGCACCACCGAGGTCCGGGAAGAAAGCTGGGTCGTCGGCGACTTCGACGGGCTGATGAGGCACCTCGAAGCGGGCCTCGCACGCCTGGCCGAAGACCTGCTGCGGGCCTCTACCTCTTTTGGCTATGGATCAGAAATCAGACCGATGACCGATGGTCACCCGACCCCCTTCCCCGTGACCTTCAAACTCGGCGAGATGTCCCGTCTGAGAGGAGATTCACCATGAAACGCCGGGCCGAAACGCAGCACCCCCAGCCCGAAATCACGGGCATTCGGTCGCCGGCCATCGAGTACGGCGTGCTCCCGTTCACGGGGCGCCCGAGACCCATGGCCGACCGCTTCTCGAGGCCCCTGCCCGCGAGCGTTCCCCGATTGGACACGCAAGAGGCGGTAGAGACGATGCAGGCGATGAGCCAGTTCGCGGGCAAGATCGCGCATCACCTCAACAACATGCTCACCGTCGTCGGGGGCAACACGGCCTACCTCGAGAGTGAGCTTTCCGGTCAGGGGTTCGACGCGGAACTCAACGACATTCGCGACGCCTGCGGTCGGGCGACGGAACTCGCTTCTCGGCTCCTCACGATCAGCGGCCGCCGCTGGGCCGAGCCCCGCGTCGTCGACCTTCGGGCCCTGGTGTCCGACATGGATCTCGGCCGCTTCATCTCGGGTGACGTGGTCTTCTGCACCGAGTTCGCGGCGGCGAGGTGCCGGGTACGGGTCGATCCCGCCCACCTGAGAGACGTGGTGACCGAGCTGGTACTCAACGCCAGAGACGCCGTGCACGGCCGAGGCTCGGTCCGCGTCGGGGTCGAGCACCTGCCGAGCCGAAGCACGGAGAATGGTTCCTCGGCCGGGTGGGTGGAGCTCGAAGTGTCGGACACGGGCTGCGGCATGGACGAAGAGACGCTGAGCCGAGCCTTCCACCCGTTCTTCAGCACGCACTCGTTCTCCGAGCACCGTGGGCTCGGACTGTCGGTGGCCCACGGAATCGTGCGGCAATGCGGAGGAACCATGAGAATCGCCAGCGCTCCCGGCCGAGGCACGACGGTGCGCGTGTGGCTGCCCGCGGTCGCCTCGATCTCGGTATCGCAGCCGGTCTGATCACACCACCACCCCACCCTACTCCTGACGCGAGACAACCAACCATGCTCGTTACCATCGCCGTAATTCTTCTGGTTCTCTGGGCGCTCGGCCTCATCGGCGGGTTCGCCGGCGGGGGACTCATTCACATTCTTCTGGTGATCGCCCTCGTCGTGGTCGTGCTACGGGTGCTTTCCGGCAGGCGGGTCTTGTGAGTCGAGCCCGACCCCGAGATCGTGATGGGCACACCCGACTGCTGAACGTCCTGGTCGCCACGGTCGGCATTCTCATCGCTGCCCCCCTGATGCTGCTGGTCGCGATCGCCGTGGCCGTCACCTCGCGTGGGCCGGTCCTGTACCGGCAAACGCGGGTGGGCCACGACCGTCGGCAGGCCTTCGGCCCGGGAACCGAAAACGGAAAGCGGTCCGTGAATGCCGGCGGACGACTGTTCACGATGTACAAGTTCCGTACGATGACCCACCGACCCTCGGCGCCTTCGCACCCCGAGGTCTGGTCCACACCCGAAGACCCGCGACTCACCCCGATCGGGGCGTTCCTGCGCAGGCATCGGTTCGACGAGCTGCCCCAGCTCTTCAACGTGCTTCGGGGTGACATGAACGTCGTGGGGCCGCGCCCGGAGCAGCCGAAGATCTTCCAGGAGCTCCGAGAGCAGGTGGAGAACTACGCCCGGAGGCAGTCCGTGCTTCCCGGCATCACGGGTTGGGCCCAGGTGAACCACCCCTACGACCAGTCTCTCGACGACGTGAAACGCAAGGTCCAGCTCGACCTGCAGTACCTCCGGCGCCGTTCGCCGATGGAGGATCTCCGGATCATGGCCCGCACGCTTCCGGTGATGGTCGAGGGGAAGGGCTTCGCTTCTGCATCTGCGCCGGAGGCGGGAGAAGTTCCAACATCGTCATGACCGAGCGCGCCCTGGTCGGTCCTCGCTCGGGCGCTCTCCGCTTCCAGCAAGCGTTCCTTCTCGCGCTGGCCCTCGGCATCTCGGTCCTGTTCTTCTTCGTGATCCGCCGGTTCCTCCTGGCCGTCCTGCTCGCCGCCGTGCTTGCCGGGCTCGCCTACCCCCTCCATGCGCGGATCCTGGCACGCACGGGGCGGCGGCGAGCCGGAGCGCTCACCCTCGTTCTCCTGCTCGTGCTGGTGGGGCTCCCGACGGCGGGCTTCCTGACCCTGGTGGCGACCGAAGCGGTCCAGATCGGCCAGGGGGCCGAAGCGTGGTTCCAGGAAGAGGGCCGGACGGCGCAGGTCAATGCGCTCGTCGAACGCGTTCCGTTCGTGAAGCGGCTGCTTCCCGAGGGCGAGCAACTCATGGAGCAGGTCCGCGAGGCGGCCGGCCGGACCGGACCGGTCTTGATGGGGGCGCTCGCCGCCGCCACCCGGGGCACGTTGGGCTTCCTGCTCCAGTTCCTCGTTCTCGGCTACGCCCTCTTCTATTTCTTGCTCGACGGGCCGGCGATTCTTCGGGAAATCCTTCGCTACATTCCCCTGGACCCCGGGCAGAAAGACGAGCTCCTCGAACGCTTCGTCTCGGTGACCCGGGCGACCCTGAAGGGGTCGCTGCTCATCGGCCTGATCCAGGGCGGGGTGGCGGGTTTGGCGTTCTGGGCGGCCGGCGTGCCCGGACCGGCGTTCTGGGGCACGGTGATGGTCGTCCTCTCGGTCATTCCCGTCGTCGGCGCGGGACTCATCTGGATTCCCGCCGTGATCTATCTCGTCCTGATGGGGCACCTGGCGGCGGGCCTCGGGCTCCTGGTCTGGTGCGCAGTCGTCGTCGGAAGCATCGACAACCTTCTCCGCCCCCGGCTCATCGGACGAGACGCCCGCATGTCGGACCTCATGATTCTCATCAGCACCCTCGGTGGAATCGTCTTGTTCGGAGCGGTGGGCTTCATCGTGGGGCCCATCGTAGCAGCCCTATTCGTGACCGTCTGGCACATCTACGGAGAAGCGTTCCGCGGTTGGTTGCCTCACGGGAAGGACGGCGCCGTGAGTGCCGTAAGCGAGGAGCGATGACGTTCGACGGAAGCCATAATCGCCAGCGGCACATCTGGGCGTACAGCTACTGGTTCGTGCCTCCACTCGCCCGGTACCGTACGGGCCCCATCGAGGCACTGCTGTACGATGGACACGAGAAGGCCCGACGGGCCGCGTTCATTTGGGAGGGTCGCCTGATCAACGGCGACGAGATCACGCACATACTCGTCGTGAGCGACCAACCCGACCAGAATCTCGAGGTCAATCACTTGCTCGAGGCCGAACTCAACCGGCTCGAAGCACCCTTCACCGTCACGCGCCCCGTCGCGATCAAGGGGAAGTCCACGCCCGGCCCTTCCCCCGGCACGACCTGGGACGCCTGACCCACGCGCTCGTCCGCCCCGCGCCATGCTTGTATATTCACATGGTGCAGGTCCCGAATCATCGGACCCTACCCTGGCCAACCCGACGTGATCAAAGTCGCCCTGATCGAAGACAATCGGCTCCTGCGGGAAGCCCTCACCGAGGTCCTCAACCGGGCTCCGGACATCGAGGCGACCGCCGAGGCCCCGAACGGCCACGAGTCGCTGCTCAAGGGCGACCCGCATGTGGTTCTCCTCGATCTCGGACTCGAGAACGGAGACAGCCTGCGAGTGGCACGCGGCGTGCTGCGAGAGTTCCCAGATGCCCGGGTCATCGTGATGGACCTGCTGCCGGCGCACGAAGACCTTCAGGAATTCGTCAGCGCGGGGGTGTCCGGCTTCATCATGAAAGACGCCCAACTCGACGTCGTCCTGAACACGATTCGGTCGGTCGCCTCGGGCCTCAAGGTGCTGCCGGACCAGATGACGGCCACCCTCTTTTCCGAGATCGCGAGGGTGGTGGTGTCGAGCGGCGGGGCGAACGACCACGAAGACGTGCGCATGACGCCCCGCGAACGGGAAGTGATCAGCCTCATCGCGGAGGGGCTGAGCAACAAGGCGATCGCGAACCGGCTCCACATCTCGGTCCACACCGTCAAGAGCCACCTGCGCAACATCATGGAGAAGCTCACTCTGAGTTCTCGCTTGCAGATCGCCGCCTACGCACACAAGCGAGACGCCGAGTCCGAGTAGTACCTCTTTCGTCTGTCATTCGATGGACCGATAGAGCCCGGCGAAGCCATTCGGTAGCTTCCGGTGTCGCAGCCTCGACAGTCCCGAAAGGGAACGGAAGGTGTGCAGGTGACGTCCATGAACAAAACGACTTCGTCCGACCTGTTCGGTCTTCCCCGCTTCGTGGTCTGGGGCGGAGGTCTGTTCCTGCTTCTCCTGGCCTTCTTTTTCGTGGGATTCCAGGTGGGCGCGCGGCCCATCGACGACCTGACCGCGCGCGTGGAGCGGGCCGAGGTGGCATCGCAGGACAGCGAGACGCGCGCAGAAGCGTTGGAGGCCCGGCTCCATGGCCAGCGAGCACTCTCTCTTCTCTACCGGACCATGCTCGATGTGGACGCTCGCAACTTCGGAACGGCCAACGAGCGCCTGGACGAGGTCTCCGCCGCCCTGGCCGAGATAGATCACGCCGCGATCGGCCTCGCCGCCGAAGACCTGGACGCCCTCCGGCGCGACCTGGAAGAGCTCGACCTGCGGGTCGCAGACGATCTGGCCGTGCAACGGAGCATTCTGTCGGACCTGGCCCAACGACTGGTGGAGCTCCTGGGGGTCTGAGATCACCGCTCCCGCACGAGGGCGCGTCCGTACGGTCCTTCTGACCCTGCTCGTCTCGGCCTCACACAGCGCCGCTCTCGCCCAGGCCCCTACGACCCCCCTTGCGTCGTGCGAGGGACGGATCGTTACGGAAATCGAGATCACCCCCCGCGATCCGTCCTTCCTTTCGTTTCCGAAATCCCTGCGGCTCTTCGCCCGCGGCGTCGGCCTGCACCACACGACCTCGAAAGCGGAGGTGGTCGGGCGCTTCGTGCTTCTCGAGGTGGGGGAGCCCTGTACCGAATGGCAGCGGGCCGAAACGGAGCGCATCTTGCGGCTCCAGCCCTTCCTCGCCGCGGCGACGGTTCGCGCGGTGGAGGACGCCGGGGGCGACGTGCGCATCGAGATCGAAACGATCGACGAGATTCCGACCGTGTTCGGGCTGCGGTTTCGCGGCATGCTTCCCTCGGCCGTACGCTTCGGCAACGGAAACGTGGGCGGTCAGGGGCTCCGTCTCGCCGGAGCGGTGGAACGCGGCTTCGCGTACCGCATGGGCCTGGGCGTGGACGGTACGGCGTACCAGGTGTTCGGCCGACCGTACCGGCTCTCGTTCACGGTCGAGCGCGCCCCCCTCGGAAGCACCCTGTCGTTCACCCTGGGGCGGCCGTTCCTCACGGACCTGCAGCGCACCGCATGGCACGCGGGGTTCCGAGACGTGAACCGCTACCAATCGTTCGTTCGACCCGAAGGCGACGAGCTTTCGCTGGCCGTCGAGCGTCGATTCTGGGACCTCGGAGGCGTGCGCCGGCTGGGTCGGGGCCGCCGAAGCGCATTTCTCGGGGGGCTCGTCACCGCCGAAACGGTGACGGCGGCGCCCAACGCGGTGGTGGTATCGGACTCGGGCCTCGTCGCAGATCCCACCGGCGCGCTCGGGGGCCTGCCCTCGTCGTATCAGCGCCTTCGTCTGAATGCGGTGTTCGGCGTGCGCGCGCTGTCCTTCATGGCGGTGCGCGGATTCGACGCCCTCACGGCCGTGCAGGACGTAGCCACGGGGGTGCAGATCGGCACCGTCGTCGGCGTGGGCACCTCGTCGCGCTCCGGCGTCCACGACCGTGATCTGTTCGTCGCCGCCGATCTGTACGCAGGACACGGGTCCGCCACGTCGTTCGCCGCGCTACGGCTCGAAGGCGAGGCGCGATGGGACCCGCACGCCGGCCGGTGGGATTCCCGGGTGGTCAGCGGACGCCTTGCCTGGTACCTCAAGCCGGCCGACGCGCACGTGCTCATCGGCAGCATGGAGATCGGCGGTGGGTCGAGGCAGCAGGTGCCCTTTCAACTCCTGCTCGGCGACCGCCGGGCCGGCGTGCGCGGCTACGGCGCCTCTCGGCTCGCCGGAGCCGTGCGAACGGTCCTTCGCCTCGAGGAACGGTGGGCCCTCGGCAGCCCGACCCGGCACGGCGCGCTCGGACTTGCGACCTTTGCCGACGCGGGGTGGGTCTGGGCCGGCGATGCGCCCTTCGGGATCGATAGCGGCATGAGAACCGGGGTGGGCATCGGGCTCCTGGCGGCGTTTCCACCCGAGTCACCGCGACTCTGGCGGTTGGACGTCGCCGTTCCCCTGAGGCCCGATTCGCATGCCGGTTGGGAAATTCGGCTGACCAGCGTCAGGACGCGGTCCTTCTGGCGTGAGCCTGTCGATGTCGCGCGCGGACGCGCGGGCGCCTCGCCCTCGACCATCTTCCAGTGGCGCTGACCGGGACCGACCGTCGGCTCACGCAGGTCTACCGCGGCACGACACGCCCGCCGAGCACCACGACCTCGATCGTGCGCGTGTTGCCGATGTCCGCCAGGGGATCCCCCGAAAGTAGAACGAGGTCGGCGACCTTGCCCGCTTCGACGGTACCCATCTCGCCCTCGAGCCCGAAGAACTCGGCGGGCCGCACCGTGGCGGCGGCGAGCGCATCACGCGGCGACAGCCCGGCCCGTACGAGCATGTCGAGCTCGTTGTGCAGGCTGTAGCCGGGAATCGCGAACGCGATGGGCGTATCGGTGCCGGCACCCACGGGCACGCCGGCCTCGTGCAAGCGCCCGGTGAGGAAGAGGCTCCACCGGCCGAAGGTCGTGTCGCGCGCGGGGGCCGGGTCGGTCGCTGCCCGCTCTGCGGCTTCGCGCCACGGCGCCGCCGCCGCGTCGGGAAGCCGCGCCAGCGCGTCGTCCCAGTCCGCGCGGTCGAAGGGCGAGACCAGGCCCAGCGCGTTCAGGCGAAGCGTCGGCACCTGCATCGTGCCGGCCATCGCCGCGACGACTTCGTCGCAGCGGGCCTCGTCGTAGTCGGCGACCGCGGCCGAGCGCTGCAGCGCATGAAGGCGCGCCCGCAGTTCGGCACCCGGCCCCCCGTCGTGCGCCGCGAGAATCCGCCGGCGCTCGGCGAGCAGGGCCTCGGCCCCGGACGCGCAATCGAGTTCGAGATTCCTGAGGTGCTCGAGCGAGTTCACCCGCGGGCCGGCGGCGCGCGCGAGCATCGACAGCGGCACATGCCCGTCGATCGGCAACCCGCGGGCCCCCGCTTCGGCCACGAGCGCGTCGAAGACGTCGGGCGTCACCAGTTCGTAGACCTTGATGAAATCCGCGCCGGCTTCGGCGAGCTCGGCGACGTGCGCGCGCGCGGCGTCCGGGTCGGGCGTGGCGATGCCCAGGGCAGGATTGTTCACCCCGTCGTACACCGCGTGCTCGCCGTCCAGCAGAGGACCCGCAAAGAACACGCGCGGGGCGACCGCGCCCTCGGCCTCCATGCGCTCGACGACCGGCAGCAGCTTCTCGAGCACGCCCCCGGTGTCGCGAATGCTGGTCACGCCCCAGCTCAGGAAGAGCCCGGGCATGGCTTCGGTGAAGCGGTCGTCGTAGGTGAGGTGCACGTGGGCGTCCCAGAGCCCGGGCATCAGATAGCGGCCCGTGCCGTCGATGACCTCGCGGGCCGCGGCCCCGGCGTCCACCTCGTCCGCTCCGGCCACCCGCACGATGCGGCCACCGTCGACCACGACCGTGCGCCCCTCCACCGCCCCCTGCACCGCGTCGACCACGGTCACGTTCGCGATGGCGAGGTCGGCGGGGGCGTCGGTCTCGCCCGGTGCGCACGCGGCGAGCGTGGCGAGAGAGAGGGCGGCGACAGGAAGCGCAGATCGACGGCGAGACATCGGCGGCTCACGGACAGGGAATCGGGGCTGAGACGCGTGGCGGCGGCACGCGACGGTAGGGCCCCGGACCGGGGTCGGGCAAGGCGAGGTGACGCTCCGGCCCGACCCGGCTAGCTTTGCGTTCGCTGCCCTCCCTTTCGCCGCCCGCGACCCCATGCACCCGCCCATCGATCCCGACACCCTCGCCTTCATCGAGGCGCTGCCCAAGACCGAGACGCACCTGCACATCGAAGCGGCGCTGCCGTGGGCGTTGCTCCGCAGCACCGATCCGGAGCGGTACGCGAATCCCCCTGCGTCGTGGCACGATGACTTCCGGTTCCGGTCGTTCGAGCACTTCGAAGAAGAGCTGCTCGGCTACGTCTTCGCCTGGTTCACGAGCCCGGAACGCTACTACGAAGGCGCGCGCGCGATCTTCGCCGAACACCTGCGCCAGAACGTGAAGTACGTCGAGTGCAGCTTCGCCTCGGGCGTGCTCGAGTTCGGCGGGGTCGACGGCGAGGGCGTGGTCGACGCGATTCGCGCGGCGGCGCCCGACGGCCTCGAGGTGCGCATCTTCATGGGGATTCACAGGAACGGCCGCACCGACCGGTCGCGCTCGTTCCTCGACGCCTGCCTCGGCTGGAGGAACCTCGACGGGCTGGACCTGCACGGCCTCGAAACGGTGCCGCTGGAGCCCTGGACGGCCGAGCTCTGGCGCGACGCGCGAGCCGAGGGCAAGTACACCAAGGCGCACGCGGGCGAGTTCGCCGGGCCGGAGAGCGTGTGGCGCGCGCTCGACGAGCTGGGCGTCACGCGCATCGAGCACGGCACCCGCTCGGTCGAAGACCCGGCGCTGGTCGAGCGGCTCGCACGCGAGGGCGTGGCACTCGACATGTGCCCGATCAGCAACGTGAAGCTGGCCGTCGTGCCGTCGCTCGCCGAGCACCCGATCCGGCGCCTGCTCGACGCCGGCGTGGTGTGCACGGTGAGCAGCGACGACCCGATCTCGTTCGGCAACACCCTGACCGACGAGTACAGGGCGCTCGCCGGTGGGCTCGGGTTCACGCGGGGCGAGCTGGCGCGGGTCGCACGGAACGGCTTCCGGGTGGCCCTCTGCGAGCCCGAGGTGGTGGCGCAGTGGGTGGCCGAGCTCGATGAGGTGGCGGCCGCGTGACGGCCGCGCGTTCGATCCTCTCGGCGATCGTCCTGCTGGCGCCCGCGTGTGCCGTCGCCGCGCCCACCGCCGCTGCTGGGCAGGCGCCGACGGCCGTGCTCGAGGTCCGGGTCACGGGCGAGGGTGAGGCGCTCGACGGCGCGCGCGTGGTCGCGACGCAGATCGGCGCCGACGTGCGCCCGGTCACCGGCCTGACCGACGCCGAGGGCCGCACCCGCCTCACGCTCGCCGCGGGCTCGTGGCGCCTCGAGGTCACAGCCATGGCGTTCGAAGGGCACGAGCGCACCGTGCGTCTCGAGCCGGGCGACACGCTCCACCTCGAGATCGAGCTCCACCACGAGCCCTTCGAGCTCGAGGGCATCGAGGTCAGCTCGACCCGCGCCGGGCGCCGTGTGCAGGACGAGCCGCTCCGGGTCGAGGTGCTCGAGCGCGAAGAGATCGAAGAGAAGATGCTCATGACGCCCGGCAACATCGCCATGCTCCTGAACGAGACCGGCGGGCTCCGGGTGCAGACCACCTCGCCCTCCCTCGGGGCCGCCAACATTCGTGTACAGGGCATGCGCGGGCGCTACACGCAGCTCCTGGCCGACGGCCTGCCGCTCTACGGCGGCCAGGCGGGCAGCATCGGGCTGCTCCAGATTCCGCCGGCCGACCTCGGCCAGGTGGAGGTGATCAAGGGCGTCGCCTCGGCGCTCTTCGGGGCGTCGGCGCTGGGCGGCGTGGTGAACCTGATCTCGCGCCGGCCCGACGAAGAGACCGAGGGCGAGGTGCTGCTGAACGCCACGACCCAGAACGGCCAGGACGTCACGGGCTACCTGTCGGGTCCGCTCGACGGCGCGTGGAGCTATTCGCTCATGACCGGGCTCCACCGCCAGAGCCGGCAGGACCTCGACGGGTCGGGCTGGACCGACGTGCCCTGGCACCGGCGCCTGAGCGTGCGGCCACGGCTCTTCCACGCCGGCGACGGTGGCGCGCGCGCGCTCGTGACGGCCGGCGCCATGCTCGAGGAACGCGTCGGGGGCACCGTGCCCGGCGCCACACTCGCGGGGGGCGAGGCGTACCGGGAATCCCTCGAGACCCGACGCTTCGATCTGGGCACGAACGTGCGCCGTCCCGCGGGCGACGGCTTTCTCACCGTGCGCGCGTCGCTCACCGAGCAGTCTCACGACCACCGGTTCGGCCCCGACCGCGAGCGCGACCGGCACCGCACGGCGTTCGTAGAGGTCGCGAGAACCGGCGCCACCGGGCCCCACACCTGGGTGCTCGGCGCCGCGCTCCAGCACGACGGCTACCGCTCGCGCACGTACCCCGCCTTCGACTACGACTTCACGGTGCCGGCCCTCTTCGCGCAGGACGAGGTGCGCCTCAGCAGCGCCCTCAGCGTCTCCGCCAGCGCGCGCTTCGACCACCACTCGGAGTACGGCTCGAAGCTGAGCCCCCGCGTCTCGGGGCTCTTCCGGCCCGGCGACTGGACCCTGCGCGCGTCGGTCGGCGGCGGCTTCTTCGCGCCCACGCCCTTCGTCGAAGAGATCGAGGCGGCGGGGCTGGCCCGCCTGGCGCCGCCCGACGGGCTCGAGGCCGAGCGCGCCCGCACCGCGTCGCTCGACGTGGGCCGCACGCTGGGACCGTTCGAAGTCCACGGCACGCTCTTCGGTTCGCTCGTGCAGGACGCCGTGCAGCTCGTCCCGCTCGGGGGCGACGAGGGTGGTGTGCGCCTGACCAACGTCGAAGGCACGACGCGAACCGCCGGCCTCGAACTGCTCGCACGCGCGCGCTGGAACGGGTGGGGCGCCACGGCGAGCTGGGTCTACGTACGGGCCACCGAACCCGATCCGGCCGGGGCCGGACGCCGCGATGTGCCGCTCACGCCGCGCCATACTGGCGGGCTCGTCGTCATGTGGGAAGACCACGACCGCGGGCTGCTCGGCGTCGAGACCTACTACACCGGCCGCCAACCGCTCGACGACAATCCCTACCGAGCCGAGGGCCGCCGCCAGGTACACCTGGGCGTGCTCGGCGAGCTCAGGAAGGGCGCCTGGAGCGTGTTCCTGAACCTCGAGAACCTGCTCGACGTGCGGCAGACGAAGCACGACCCGCTGGTGCGCCCGTCGCGGGCCGCCTCGGGGCGCTGGACTGTCGACGCCTGGGCGCCGGTCGACGGCTTCACCGCGAACGGAGGCGTGCGGCTCCGACTCGGCGGGCACTGAAGAGGGGCGGCGCCCGCCGCGTCAGGGAATGAGTTCGACGAGCCCCTCGGCCACATCGGCGACGAGTTCGGCGATGCCCTTGTCGAAGGTTGCGAGGCGCCCCCCTCGATGGTGGGCGAGCGTCACCAGCCAGGCGTCGGTCACCTGGCGATACCCGACCACGCGCGCAAACACGCCGGCCTCGTCGCGACACGGCGACACGTCGTCGGGCCAGAAGTGATGACGCGGCTGCTTGCGCATTTCGGCCAGGAGAGCGATCGCCTCGGCGGGGCGCCGTGCATCTCGCAGGATTCGCGTGTTCGATGAAACCCGCACGAAACCGGCCTCGGTCGAGGGGCAGCTCGCCCAACCCGCTTCGCGCACCCGGGAGAACCACCGGATGGCCCGGGCGTGGTGCACGTGGTTGGGCCACGCGAGCGCGACGAGCACGTTCACGTCGAGAAGGCGCGTCAGGAGTCCTCCAATGCCTCGGCGACCATCTCGGGCGTGAGGGGCGGCGCGTCTTCACGGACTCGAAAGACGGGGAAGTCCGACTCGTAGGTCACATGATCCGGAGCGCGTAAGGCGTCCCGCACGAGCGCCGACACGACCGCACCCAGCGACTCCCCGCGCTCATGGGCGAGCGCTCGGATGGCGCGCATCAGATCGTCGTCGAGATTGAGCGTGGTTCGCATGAGACATCATGACATCATCGCATCACGATGTCAACAAACCACGCCCACCGCGCCGTATTGCCCGCCCACGCACCCGCACCCTACTCTGACACCGCTCACCCCGAACCCCTGCGCGCCCTCCCGGGAGCCCCGCCATGCCCGTCACCCTCCGCGTCAACGGCACGACCCACACGGTCGACGTGCCGTCCGACATGCCGCTTCTATGGGTCCTGCGTGACGTGCTGGACCTCAAGGGTACCAAGTTCGGCTGCGGCATCGCGCAGTGCGGCGCGTGCACGGTGCAGGTCGACGGCGAGCCGACGCGCGCCTGCGTGACGCCGGCGTCGTCGGTCGCGGGCCGCGAGATCACGACCATCGAAGGCCTCTCGCCCGACGGATCGCACCCGCTCCAGCGCGCCTGGGTCGAACTCGACGTGCCCCAGTGCGGCTACTGCCAGGCGGGCCAGCTCATGACCGCGGCCGCGCTGCTCGAGCGCAACCCGCGCCCGAGCGACGACGAGATCCAGTCGGCCATGAACGGCAACCTGTGCCGCTGCGGCACCTACCTGCGCATTCGCGAGGGGATTCGCCGCGTGGCGGAGGGCGGCCGATGAGCGCCGGGGGCGTGGGCGCGCGCGAGGCGCCGGGCACCGGCGGCGCGGACACGGCGGCCGACGCGCGGAAGGGCACGGACGCGATCGGGCGTCGCCACTTCCTGAAGATCGGCGCGGCCGCGGGCGGCGGCCTCATGATCGGCGCGTACCTGGACGTCTTCGGGGTGCGCGAGGCGATGGCGGCGGAAGGCGCCGTGACCGCGACCGGGGCGGGCGCGGTCGGAGCGGCCGGCGCCACCGCCGACGCCAACGCGGTGCTGAGCGCCTTCATTCGCATCGCGCCCGACGGCGCCATCACGATCATGGCCCAGAACCCGGAGATCGGGCAGGGCGTGAAGACCATGCTGCCCATGATCATCGCCGACGAGCTCGACGCCGACTGGGCCGACGTGACGGTCGAGCAGGCGGGGCTCGACACCGAGAGCTTCAGCGGCCAATTCGCGGGCGGAAGCCTCGCGACGCCCATGCATTACGAATCGATGCGTCGCGCGGGCGCGGTCGGCCGCGCGATGCTCGTGGCGGCGGCCGCGGCCGAGCTCGGCGTGCCGGCCGGCGAGCTCACCACCGAACTCGGCACCGTGCACCACCGAGCCAGCGGCCGCTCGCTGGGCTACGGCGAGCTCGCCGCGCGCGCCGCGACCATGCCCGCGCCGGACCCCGAGTCGGTTCCGCTCAAGAGTCCGTCCGACTTCCACATCATCGGCACCCGGCAGACCGACGTCGACAACGAGAAGATCGTGCGCGGCGAGCCGCTCTACGGCATCGACACGGTGCTGCCCGGCATGCTCTACGCGGTCTTCGAGAAGTGCCCCGTCTTCGGCGGCCGCGTCGAGAGCGCCAACGTCGAGCAGATCGCGGCCCGGCCCGGCATTCGCCACGCCTTCGTGGTCGAGGGCGGCGACGACCTCCGAAGCCTGCTTTCGGGCGTCGCGATCGTCGCCGACCAGTGGTGGGTCGCGAACCAGGCCCGGGAATCCCTCCGAGTGACCTGGAACGAGGGCCCCACGGCGGCTCAGAGCAGCGAGGGATTCGCTCGCCAGGCGGCGGCGTTCTTCGGCGGCGCTCCGGCGAATACCCTGCGCGACGACGGCGATGCGCACGCCGCGCTCGCCGCCGCACCGCGCCGCGTCGAGGCCGAGTACCACTACCCGTTCCTCGCGCACGCGCCGCTCGAGCCGCAGAACACGACGGCCTGGTGGCACGACGGCCGCATGGAGATGTGGGCGCCGACCCAGACCCCCGAGAGCGGCCGCGGCATGGTCGCCGAGGTCCTGGGGATTCCCGAGTCGGACGTGACCATCCACCTGACCCGCATGGGCGGGGGCTTCGGGCGGCGGCTCAGCAACGATTACCTGGTCGAGGCCGCCTGGATCGCGCGTCAGGTCGGCGTGCCCGTCAAGCTGCTCTGGACCCGCGAAGACGACATGCGCCACGACTTCTACCGCCCCGCCGGGTTCCACCGGCTCGAGGCGGGGCTGGCCGCCGACGGTCGGCTCGAGGCGTGGCGAAACCACTTCGTGTCGTTCGGCCGCGGCGACCGCTTCGCATCGAGCGCGGGCGTGTCGGCCGACGAGTTCCCGGCCGGCTTCGTGCCGAACTTCCACCTGGGCGCGTCGTTGATCGAGTTCGGAATCCCCACAGGCGCGCTCAGGGCTCCGGGCAGCAACGGACTGGCGTTCGTCTACCAGTCGTTCCTCGACGAGGTGGCGCACGCCGCGGGCGCGGATCCGCTCCAGTACCGCATCGACCTGATGGACGCCCAGGGCGCGGACAAGCGCTTCGATCCGGCGCGCATGAAGAACGTGCTCGAGCGGCTGCGCGTCTTCTCGGGGTGGGATTCGCTCGAGCTGGCCGACGACGAGGGCAAGGGCGTGGCCTTCCACTTCAGCCACCGCGGGTATTTCGCCGAGGTCATGCGGGTGCAGGTGACCCGCGCCGGCCGCGTGCGGGTGCGCGACGTGTGGGTCGCGGGCGACGTGGGCAGCCAGATCATCAATCCGCTGAACGCCGAGAACAACGTGCAGGGCGGCGTGATCGACGGGCTGTCGATGGCCTTCGCGCAGGAGATCACGATCGAGAACGGGCGTACGCGGCAGTCCAACTTCAACAACTACCCGCTGCTCCGAAACGCCGACGCGCCCCAGGTGCATGTCGCCTTCGTGATGTCGGACAACCCGCCGACAGGCCTCGGCGAGCCGTCGCTGCCGCCCGCGATTCCGGCGCTCACCAACGCGATCTTCGACGTCACGGGCAAGCGCATTCGGTCGCTGCCGCTGTCCAATCACGACCTGTCGTGGGGGTGAGACGGATCTCGCGGTCGGCCGGGCGTGGGCGCGGCCGGCGTGGCGTGGCGTCGCAGGGCGTGGTCGGCGTGGGCGTGGCGTCGCAGTGCGTGGTCGGCCTGGCAGGACGTCGCAGCTTACGAAGTAGACGATAACGCAGCCTTCGGCGGGCGGTGACGGAAGGATGGCTGCGAAGACGGCGTCACGCGCCGTCTTCGCAACCTTCGTCGCTCGAGTGGTGGTCGAGGGCTGCAATGACGGCCGTATGCGCCGTAAACGCAGCCATCAGCTCGGCGCGCGCCGTCGAGGGCTGCAAACTCGGCGTGCGGGCGGACGTCACCGGCCGCCGCCCGCGGGCAGCACGTCCGCGAAGCGGAAGCCGTCACGCTCGACCACCTCGCCCACCCGCACCTCGAGCGGCCGCGCGAACATCGGCCCGGCGTGCACGAAGGTGTGGAACTCGCCCCGCTCGCCGCAGGGATCGACGCCGGCCGGAAGCGCGTCGAGCAGCGCGCCGTCGAAGGCCCGCCCGACGAACGCGCCGTCGAGCTGCGTCGGGTCGACGCAGGTGAGCACGGCCTCGAGGCCCGCGCCCACCATTTCCAGCGCGAGCGCGGCGGTGTCCCGCCCCCAGAGCGGGAAGAGCGCCTCGAGCCCGGTGCCCCGGAGCCGCGCTTCGCGGTACTCGCGCACGTCGCGCAGGAAGAGGTCGCCGAAGGCCATGTGCGTGACGCCGTCCGCCACCGCCGCCTCGCACACACCGCCCATGATGCGCTCGTAGTCGTCGTTGCTGCAGGGCCAGGGCAGGTCGACCTCGCGCACCGGCAAACCCACCGCCTCGGCCTGCGCCCGCAACAACGTCCGCCGCACGGCGTGCATGGCGACCCGGTCGTGCGCGCCGTTCAGGGTGGTGAGGAGCCCGACCACCTCGACATCGGATTCACGGCGCAGCATGTGCAATGCCCACGCCGCGTCCTTACCACTGCTCCAACTCAGGAGAACACGTCTGCTCGGCATGGCTCCTCGGGGTCCTGCGCTGCGCACGCCGTGATCGCCGCCAGCGCCGGAAGAAGCCGCGGCGCCGCTCTCGCACGAACACGTCATCGTAGATGCGGCGCATCAGGTCGCGAAAGCCCAACTCGAGTTCGTCCACCGTCATGAGGTCCGGCACGAAGTTCACGTCGAACAAGGTGCAGCGCTCCCACGCGCCAGGGTAGAGAATGCGGCCCTCGGCCAGCAGGCGGTCGTAGAGGGGCGTACCGGGAAACGGCGTCATCACCGTGATCTGCACCTCGTACAGGCCGGTCTCTTTCACGAAGTCGTAGACCGCATCGAAGGCGTCGGTATCGGTGCCGTCGAGGCCCAGCACGAAGCAGCCGTTCAGGGTGATGCCGGCGTTCTGGATGTTGTCGATCGCCCGCCGGTAGTCGTCGAGCTGCCGCCGCTTCCAGTTGCTCTGCCGCTCGATTCCGTCCAACCCCCGACCCTGGGGGCTCTCGAGCCCGACGAGAATCTGCGCACACCCGCTCTCCTTCATCAGGCGTAGCAGCTCGGGATCGCGCCCGACCGAGATGTCGGACTCGGTGAACCACCGCAGGCCGAGCGGCCTCAACGCCTCGGCCAGGGTCCGGCCGTGCCGCTTGCTCGCGAACGTGTTGTCGTCCGCGAACTCGAGGAACGGCTCAGGCCAGATGCGGCGAATCTCGGCGATCTCGGCCAGAATGCGGTCGACCGGCTTGGTGCGGTACCCGGGCCGCAGCCGAATCGAGGCGGCGCAGAAATCGCAATGGAACGGACAGCCCCGCTGGGTCTGCACGGTGAGTCGGTTGTAGCGCGACGGATCGAGCAGGTCGAAGCGCGGCATGGGAGAGCGTGCCAGATCGAACGCGCCCGGCGGCGCCTGGTAGCGGGCCCTGAGGCGCCCCGCTTCCAGGTCGCGAACGACCTGCGGCCACACCGGCTCGGCTTCTCCGACCACGATGGCATCGGCGTGAGCCGCGGCCTCGTCGGGCATCATCGTGACATGCAATCCCCCGAGAATCACGGTCACCCCTGCGTCGCGGTACCGGTCCGCCAACCGATAGGCGTCTTTGATCATGGCCGTGAAACTCGAGATGGCGACGACATCGAACGTGCCCTCGAGGGGCGTGTTCTCGTCCAGGTCGGCCACCTCGACATACTCGACGTCGACGTGAGCGGGGGTCATGCCCGCCAGCGTGAGCAATCCCAGGCTCGGCAGTGAGGCGATGACCTCGCTCCGTTCGACGAACCCGGGCAGGTTCAGCCCCAGCTCGACCAGTTCGGGGTCGTGCACCCGAACTCCGCTCATGGCGACGAATCCGATCTTCATGGCTTGTACGCTCCGTTCGAGGTTCGGAGGATCATCGGGCGAGCAGCCCGACCAGGGTGGCGGCAACGCCGACCGCCACACCGCCGACGGGAATCGCGAAGAGGTGCCGGAAGGGCTTTCTCCAGGCGCTCAGGAAGCAGCACGTGGGCATGGCAACCGCGCCGATCACGAGCGCGGTGGCGGCGGCCCTCGCCGGGGCTGCGGGTAGCGCCACGGCGTGGTGCGTGAGCGCGAACAGCAGGTTCAGGAAGCCAAGGCCGAAGAACGAAATGTGGCCGAGGCGCGCGAGGCGGCGGCGAAAGCTGCCGTACCCGCCCATCCAGTCGTCACGGTGGAAGAACAGTCCGAGGGCGGCGCCCGACAGCACGCCACCGAGCATGCCTGCCCAGCCGGCGGCGAGCATGAGCGTGGTGACGGGATCGAGAGCGGCCGGGGCCAGGGTCGGCGGAGTCGGGGGCATGGGTGGGCTCCAGGCAGGGCGGGAGGATCGTGCCTTCCCGATGAACCTGCCGTGTCGCGCACCCCGGCGCGGTACGTGCCGATGCGTAGGAGTCGGCGGGCACGTGCGTAGGGGGTGGGGGCGGTCGACGTGGATGGCGGTCGACGTGGATGGCGATCGACGTGGATGGCGGTCGACGTGGATGGCGGTCGACAACCCTACAAGCGCGGGCGCTCGCGGACCGACTCGTTCGATCGACCGGCCCTGGGCCGGTCAACCCTACAAACGTGCTGGGCGGGGGCGGCGTTTGTAGGGTTGTCGGGCCGGTGGCCTGCCTGCCGACAACGCAGCCATGACCGGGCGGTGAGGATAGGATGGCTGCGAAGACGGCGTCACGCGCCGTCTTCGCAACCTTCGTCGCTCGAG
>CBFGQV010000003.1:0-28359 GCA_965651045.1 uncultured bacterium | reverse complement strand
GTTCCGAGGCCCGCCCCCACGAGGGCCGGCGCCGCGGCCAGTCGGGGCCAGCCCGCGGGCAAGAGCCGTCGGCGACGGAATCCCCACGCAGCACCCGCGTTCTGCACCACGATGGCCACGCGGTTCGTGCCGTTGGCGACGGTCGGCGGCAGCCCCAGGAAGATCAGCATGGGCAGCGCGAGCAACGACCCGCCGCCCGCGATCACGTTCAGCGTGCCGGCGACGAGCCCGGTGCCGAAGAGCGCCAGGTAGGTGAGAAGATCGCCGCTCAAGGGGTGCTACCGGGGCAGGACGATGTCCGGCTCTTCGGGGAAGGGTCGGTAGAGCACCACGGTGCGCCCGATGGTCTGCGGCACCTCGACGCCCTCGAGCGCGGCCACGATGCGGTCGGCCGTCTCGCGTGCGCCTTCCGGTGCGCCCTCGAGCACCTTCACCTTGAGCAGCTCGCGCGTGTTGAACGCCTCTTCGACGCTCCGGAGCACGGCGTCGGTCACGCCCTCGGCCCCGACCTGCAGCACGGGCTTCAGGTGGTGCGCGAGCGAACGCAGGTGCGCGCGTTGCTTCGAGGTGAGCGGGCTCATCGGGGCTCTCCGAGGCGATGCCAGCGTACGAGATCGGTCGAGGGCGCGGCGTGGCCGAGCTGGCGCAGGTAGGTCACCACCTGGCCGCGGTGATAGGTGCTGTGGTTCACGACATGGGTCAGCAGATCGACCAGGCGGCCCTCCTGCCGGACGCCGGCGGTATTCCGGTAGCTCAACGTGCGATCCATGTCGGCGTCGCCGAGGGTGGCGAGCCACGCGTCGCGCTGGTCCTGAAGGTCCCGCCAGTGGAGTACGAGCGACTCGAGCGACGAGGTGTCGAGGTCGTCCGGAAATCCTCCCGGAGAACGGCCGTGCCAGCGCTCGAGCCAGACCCAGTCGGCCGCGGCCAGGTGCTCAAGCGTCGCGAGCACCGACGGAAAGCTGCCGCCCAGGTCGCGCGCGAGATCGTCCGTGGGGATCTTCTCGCAGGCGCCCACGACCTGGTCGTTGCCCCAGCGGGTGTAGGCGTAGAGACGCCTGATGTGGTTCAGCATGGTCTGGAGAGTAATCAGGCGGGGTTGTTCTCGGCACCCCTTCCGGCTAGTGACGGGGGGGGAAAGGTGGTCTCATGACTCTTATGGATGAGGCCCGGCCGGCTCGGGTACGCTAGGAACTACCAAACCTGCACAGGAGATGAGGTCATGAGGTACGGATCGCTCGTTGGAAGCTTCGCAGTCGCAGCGCTCATTGCTGCCCACTTGCTGGCGGCACCGAGCGGCGCGCAGGAGGGACCGCGTACCGGATACTGTGGAGAGGATGACCAGGGCATGGGCCTTCATGTCTTCACGGTTGGCCCCGGCTCGGACATTGGCGGATACAGTCACGGACCGGAGCCGGGGAAGTGCAGCGACCTGCATCCCTCGATCCACCAGCAGTGAAGTGCTTCACATCGGTCGTTCTCGCCGGCTTGGTGGTTGCCGCGTGCGAGGTCGATCGCCCTTGGGTGGATTTCGAGCCTGAACAGGACTGCGAGAGCTGCGAGATTCGCACGAATCGGGTCTGGCGATCGGGCTCCGGGAACCCTGATGTCAACTATCCTACGAGCGTGTTGGTCTCCGACCGTGGCGTGGTCGTATCCGAGTTCCTGAACCACCGCGTTGTTCTCTTCGGGACCGCCGGCGAAACGGTGAAGGTCGTCGCGGGACCCGGCGAAGGGCCCGGAGAGGTATTCGGCGTCAGCGGAGCTGCGATTCTCGACGATGGACGACTGGTCATCGTGGCACGGAACCGGGTCAGCGTCTTCGACGAACACCTCGAGTTCTCGCATTCCTTTCAACCGCATGTACCGGTCGCGGAGCGTAGTTTCGTTTTGGTGGATGACTCCACCCTGGTGATCGCCGGCCGAAGCTACGGAGCCGCAAGCGGGCGATTTACGCAGCACGTCTACGCTCTGGACGGACGCCTGCGACACAGCTTCGATTCTCTCAGCGGCGAAGGAAGCGCGAGTTACGGCGCGGCTCCGAACGGCAACCTATGGCACCGCTCGCGGGCGGGATCGCCTGCTGACCCTCCTAAGTTCCACCTCTCACTCTGGAATCCACAGGCCGGCCGACGGTTGCGAGAGCTTGTCCGACAACCACCGTGGCTCACGTCGTGGGAGCCGGAGACGTGGGAGTTGGCGGGAGAGCACGCACCGCCGGATCGCGTCATTCCGCTGAGGCCGGGTGTGGGCCCGATGTGGCAAGGCGATGACAGCCTCCTATGGGTGGTGACTCACGTGCCGGACCCGAAGTACCGGGACGACCCTCGGAGATCTAGCTGGAGTCGCTTCACAGACTCCCTCCTGGAAGTGATCGATCCCAGGTCGGGATACGTCTTCGTGTCGCAGCGGTTCGATGCCCGGATCGCGGCCTTTACGAACAGGGGTGAGATCGTCCTTTGGGAGCAGGACGAAGTGGGACGTCCGACGCTCGAGATCCACGCCGTCCAACTGTGGCGTCCGTAGAACCGGGGTCAGGTACCCTCGACGCGGGCATTCTCATCGAGCAGATCCGGCTCGTCGCTCTCCCGACGGTCGGCCTCGATCTGCTCGTCGAGCGTGCGGTCGACCGAGACGTCGGTGTCGGGCGCGGGCTCCGGCGAAGGGGTATCGGGACCACGCTTGCCGGGGGCGGCGTCGCCCTCCTGACGCAGGCGCACGATGTACTCGGGCGAGGGCAGCGTGAGGCCGGCGTCTTCCAGGCCGATCTTCACCTTGCGTAGCGCTTCACTCCGGACCCGGTTGAAGTCCGCGGTGGTCTGGTCCACCCAGCCCGTGAACCGCATCGCGACGGACGATTCGCCGAGTTCCAGCACCAGCGCCTGCGGGCGCGGGTCGCCGAGCACGCCCTCGATGCCCCCGAGCGTCTCGACCGCCACGTCGCGGGCACGCGCCAGATCGTCGCCGGCGCCCACGCCCGCGTCGAACTGGAAGCGCCGCAGCGGATTCCGGGTGAAGTTCAGCATCGGGCTCCGGAAGATGAGCGCGTTCGGAAGCCGCACGTGGTTGCCGTCGAGCGTCATCAGGATCGTCTCGCGCGCCGTGAGCCGCACCACCTTGCCCTCGAATCCCTCGACCCGAATGTGGTCGTTCTTCGCGAACGGCTGCCGCACGGCGAGAATCGTACCCGCCAGGTAGTTCTCGACGATGTCCTTGAAGGCGAAGCCCAGCGCGAGCCCCGCGAGCCCCGCGGTGCCCACCACGGCCCCGACAAGCGCCGTTGCGTCGAGCAGGTCGAGGGCCACGATCACGCCCGCGAGGACCACTGCGCCCTGGATCGCGCGCCGGATCAGGTTCTGCAGGAAGGGATTCCGGGTGCGCAGGAACGACGGCCCGCGCCAGCGCGAGAGCAGGCCCCCGAGGACCACCGCGATGCCCAGCACGAGGAGTGCGACCGCGAGCAGCGGCAGCTTGGCCACCGTGCCGTAGCCCAGGTCGCGGAGCCGGTCCCAGGTCGGCTCGAGCCGTTCGTCGAGCGAGGTGGATTCGCGGAGGCGGTTCTCGACGAAGAGCACGCCGTCGAGCTCGGACGCCAGCGCCTCGGCGCGCTCGCGGGTGTCGGCGCTCAGCACTGTGCCGTCGAGCGTCACGACCCCCGCGTCGACCGTGACGTCGACGCGGCTGAGGCTCTCTACGCGGTCGAAGACCGCCTGGAGTTGATTGCGAATGGCCTCGTCGAGCGCCGCCCGTTCGTCGATGACGGCCTCGAGCGGCTCGGGCTCGACCTGAGGCGCGGGCACCGAGTCGACCGCGGCCGTGTCCGCCCGGGCCGTGTCCTGCGCCGCGACCGCGAGGGGGGCGGCCAGGAGCAGGGCGGTGAGCCACGCGGGGGTTTGAGGCAGGCGCATGCGAAGGGCGGGCCGATTGGGAACGCGAATGGGTGGTGCGGGCTCAACCTCGGCGCGTGGCGGTCGGGGGGCAAGTATGGGCCGCGCCACGGCCTACGGTTGCGCTGCGGACGGAAGGGTTGAACCAATTACTCAATGCCTTGAGCAATCTTACGCGCCGCGTTGAGAGCCACCCTCGGCAACGAAGAGGTCGACCGTCCGAATGTGGGGGAAAAGGGGGCATCGCGACTCTATGGAGTGAACACCCACCGATCCGTTGACGGAGGCGAACCATGCGGCCCCTCATTCTGGCCGGAATCACATCTCTGGCAGTGCTCTTGGCCGGAGCTCTCCACCCCGAACTGCTCAGCGCGCAGTGCGGGGATTGTGAGGTCCAGTACTATCCGGGTGACGAGTGCTGGATGGAGGGCTGCTGGGTAACCTATGGACACGGCCACTACACCAGCTGCGGCCAACAGGGGTCGTGCGGTGCAGAAACGTGCACCACATCGGGTGAGATCTGCCTCCCGCACCAGACGCTTCTGGACGGTCGGGGAGCTGGGTGGATCGGTGCAGATCTCCTCGAGCGCCTCACGAGGGGTGAGCTTCCGGGCATCTCGATCCGGGGCGCCGGTGATTTCACGTTCTATCGGCGGGTTTGTAGTGGCGCCTTGGTCTATGCCGATTACGACGGCGGACGCATCGAAGAACTCCGACGGCAAGCGCGACGGATCGAAATCTGAAGATGCTCCTCGTAGCCGGATTTCTTGCGAGCACGCTCGTAGTGGCGCAGGCGGGCATCGCGCAGGAAGCCGTCGTGTACCCCGCCGACCTTCCGACGCTGGAGGCCCGCGAGTTTGTGCGTCTCGGCGCGTTTGATGATTCGGTGTTGGCCTTTTCGCGAATCACAGATCTCGGAGTCGGACCGGATGGCAGGCTCTATGTGGCGCAGGCCCAGGAGGCGTCCGTGGTCGTCCTTGAGCCCGACGGGGCCCTGGTAAGGCGGATCGGCCGGCGAGGGCAGGGGCCCGGCGAGTTCCTTTCACCCGCAGGATTGGGCTGGCGCGGGGACACACTCTGGGTGGTGGACGCGGCGTCACGCCGCATATCGTTTTTCCTTGACGGGCTGCACCTCCGTTCCCATGCGTACGGTGTTCTAGGGCAAGTCGGCAGCGGCAACGTGGCGACGCAGCTGCCCCTTTCCAATGGGGCCTACGCCGCCGTCGTGACTCGTAGCGAAGCTTCGTTCGCTGTGCTGGCCGTAACGGCGAACGGAGAGGTGGTGGACACCCTCGCCAGTTTGCTTGAGTCCTATCCACTGCGCGTTCGCGTCGGCACGAGTTCCACGTCCGCCCCGTTCCACGACTTCCCTCTCTTCCAGGTCGAAGGCGGTGGCGATGGGGTGTGGATCGTCGATCGACCCTTTCCCGCGGAGAATCGGGGAGCCGTAACCCTCGTCCGGGTTGATGCCGGCGGTGACACGACGGTCTCGAAGACCCTGCATCTACCCGCGCGGCCCCTCACGGACCGGGACTGGTCCACACGAATCGAGAGTCTCTTCCAAGCGCTGGGCGACACTCCCTTCAGCCGGGCGGAATACCTCGCGGCCGCTCGGAGGCCGGCGTTCCACGCAGTGGTAGACCGGGCCCTCGTTTCCGAGGTGGGATGGGTGTGGTTGGGACGGACTCCTGGATCAGATGGAGTCAAGGAGTGGGTCCTCCTCGACCCACATGCGACACCGCGCCTACGGGTGATTCTGCCGGCGGAGTTTCGGCCCTACCATGCCACGGCCGACGCCGTTTGGGGCGTCGTCTCTGACCAGTTGGGCATTCCCTACCTGGTGGGATTCCGATTGGAATGAGGCCGTCGTGCACGTCAGCCAGCGCTATCGTCGCTGTAGTTGCCACCCTGACCCTGGCCATGGCGGGCTGTGATGGAGGAGATGAAAGATCACTGGGCGCATTGGAGGTCGAACACGTCGTGTTCGCCCCCAGCCTGGAGATCGAGTGGGCCGTCCTGGGGCCGGACAGTTCTGTCCTGCTGGGCGCTCGTGACGGTGTGTACTATGCGACACATCGCCTTGACGGGTTTCAGTTTCTCGGTGCCTTCGGGCTCCTTGATGTGGTGGGTGCCGCCCCCGTTACCGCAGGCTTCGAACTCGTCGACGCTCGGACGCGGCGGATCCTAACGGTCGACGAACAAGGCATCTTGCGGGGTTGGAGGCACCTAGACGTTCCGGGAGGCATGTCGTCTGCGACGAAGACGTCCTGCGGCTGGCTCGTCGTGGGATCGGAGGCGGGCGAGACCTGGGTACGAAGTGAGGAGGGCCGCGGTACACACGGCCTTGGTCCCCTGGCGAACGTGACACTGACCAGCACCGGTCCCCACATTGTCGCAACGGAGATGGAGGCTCCCTTTCGCATGGTAGCTTGGCGGTGTGACCGCCCTCTCTCGTCTCCTCGATCATTCGGACGCCTGGTCGCTGAGGACTTCGACTTTCCTCTGGGGGTCGTACCAGGTTTCGCTGTGGGAGGAATGGTGGTCCGCACTCTCGCCGACATGGGTAGTGACCTGAGAGTCATTCAGGTGTTCTCCCAAGATGGTCGGTCCTTGCAGGACCGGGAGATGGACATGCCCATGGGCCTCGTCGCTGCGACCTGCAGTGGGCGGGTCCTCGCAGTACGCCGCTTTGAGAGCACGGAGATCGCCATCTACAGGTGGCGGGCGCCGGATCCGGACACTCGTACGATGTGCTAGGCGCGCCTCACCCCACCCGCCTGAGCCCCCACCCCGTCCGCCGGTACGTCGCGGCGATCAGCAGCGAGAACACCGGCCCGCCGTAGCAGAAGACGGCCCAGGGCGCGTAGGCAACGGTGGGCACACCGAGCGTGGTGGCCATGAAGACCGCCGAGACGGTCCAGGGCATGAGCGGCTCGGTGATGGTGATGGAGTCCTCGAGCGAGCGCGACAGGTTCTCGGGCGCGAGGCCCCGGTCTCGGTAGGCGCCCTGGAAGAGGCCGCCCACGACCAGCGAAGTGACGCCGCCGTGGCTGGTGAGGGCGATCAAGGTGGCGCCGGCGGTCATGGTGGCGGCGACGAGGCCGAAGACGGAGCGCACGGCGGCGAGCAGCCGGCCCATGAGCAGGTCGAGCGCGCCCGACGCCTCCATGGCGCCCGCCAGCAGGAAGGCCGCGATCACCACCACGAGCGTGGGCGCCATGCCGTAGAGGCCGCCCCGCGTGACCAGCGTCCGGAACGCCGGCCCGACGCCCGCCGGATCGGCGCCCACCGCGGCGATCATGTCGGCCTGGAATCCCCCCACCGCCGCGACCAGCGCCTCTTGCACGCCGAAGCCCTGGAGCCCGACGCCGAGCCCCGCCGCTACCAGCGACGAGAGCGCGATGGCCAGCGCCGCGGGCACCTGGCGCACGATGCTCCAGACCACGATCACGGCGGGCACCAGCGCCGCCCAGTGCAGCGTGAAGACGCGCTCGAGATCCGCCAGCAGGCGCTCGGCCTCGGCCGTGGCCGCGCCGGCGCCGGGGGACAGCCACCGCGCCGCCAGCGTGTAGACCACCAGGCACACGACGAGCGACGGCAGTGCCGTGAAGAGCATGTGGCGAATGTGCGTGTAGAGCGGGGCGTCGGCCGCGATCGCGGCGATGTTGGTCGAGTCCGAGAGCGGCGAGAGCTTGTCGCCCAGGTACGCCCCCGACACCACGGCCCCGGCGGTCGGAGCGAGCGGGGCTCCCAACGCCGCGGCGGTGCCCATGAGCGCCACGCCGAGCGTGCCCGCCGATCCCCATGACGTGCCGGTAAAGAGCGACATCACGGCGGTGCCCAGAAAGGCCGTGAGCACGAGGTAGCGCGGGCTCACCAGCTGCACGCCCCAGTACACCATGTAGGGGATCGTGCCCGCCATGACCCAGGTCGCGATGAGCATGCCGATCGCGAGCAGAATGAGAATCGCCGGCAGCACCTCGGCGAGCTTCTCGCCCGTGGCGCGTTGCACCGCGCTCCAGCCCGCGCCGTGGCGCGACGCCACCCATCCGGCGACGCCGGCGGACCCCAGGAGCGCCGCCACCAGCAGCTCACCCGCCGGCTCGAGCAGAAACGTACCCGCCAGGAACAGCGCCACCATGACGCCCACGGGCAGGAGCGCCTCGAATAGCGTGAGCGCGCGCTCGACTCCCGGGTGCTCGTCCGGGGGCTCGGTCACCGAAGCCGATCCAGGGCGCGGGTGAGGTCGTCCACGAGCAGCTCGGCTCCGTCGAGCCCCACCGAGAGGCGCACGAGTCCCGGGGGGATCCCGTGTGCGGCGAGCCGGGCTTCGTTGCCGGGCCTTCGCGGCGAGATCACCAGGCTCTCGACGCCGCCCCAGCTCACCCCGATGCGGAAGTGCTCGAGCGCATCGACGACGGTGCGTATGCTCTCGTAATCGTCACGCACGAGTTCGATGCTGAAGACCCCCGTGTAGCCCGTCATCATGCGCTCGGCGAGCGCCCGGTCGGGGCCGAGGGCGGGGTGGTGCACGGCCTTGACCGCCGGATGTTCGGCCGCCGCCCGAGCCACCGTGAGCCCGTCGGTCTCGTGCTGCCGGAGCCGCGCCGGCAGCGTGCGGAGTCCCCGGAGCAGGAGCCACGCGTCGAAGGGGGCCAGAATGCCCCCGTTCAGCAGGAACGCCCGGTAGAAGAGCTCCTGCACGCGCTCGGCGCTGCCCACCACCGCGCCCGCCACCAGGTCCGAGTGGCCGCCCAGGTACTTGGTGGCCGTGTGCACGACCAGGTCGAATCCCAGGGTGAGCGGTTTCTGCAGCAGGGGCGTGGCCCAGGTGTTGTCGATGGCGATCAACGAGCCGCGCTGGCGGGCGAGGGCGGCCAGCGCCTCGAGATCGGCTACGCGGAAGAGCATGGTGCCCGGGCTCTCGACCCAGAGCAGCCTCGTCTCCGGGCGGAAGGCCGCTTCGACGGCCGCCGGGTCGGGGTCGTGGACCACGTCGTGCTCGATGCCGAAGCGCTTCAGGTGGCGAGCGAGCTGGAGCGTCGGGCCATAGGCGTGGTTGGCGAAAACGATGTGGTCGCCCGAGCGGAGAAGCCCCAGGAAGACGGCGCTGATGGCCGCCATGCCCGACGCGAACGCCTTGCACGCCTCACCCCGCTCCAGAGCCGCGAGCTTCCGTTCGAGCGCCTCGACCGTGGGGTTCTGCCCGCGGCTGTAGACGTGCGTGTCGTGCTCGGAGGCCAGGCCCGCGGCCAAGTCGTCGAGGCTTGGGAACGCGAAGAGCGAGGTCTGGACGATGGGCGTGGTGACGGGCCGCACGCCCGAGGGCTCGGGCGGGCCGTCGTCGGCCACGCAGAGGGCGACGTCCTGGGGGTCGATGCGCATGCGGGAGCAAGGTCCGCGGCGGGCGGCAGGCCGTCAAGAGCGGGGCGTGACAACGACTTAGGCGAAACTACTTGACCTCACGCGGTGCCGTGGCTCATACTGCGACAGTACGCTGCCTAGGAGCACTGCCGTGAGAGATTCACACTCCTCGCCCGCTTCGGATCAAGCCGCCTTCACGGCCCTGTGCCAGGAGTGGCGAGCCGCGGTGGTGCAGCACGCCTTGGCGGTGCTCGGCGATCATGATGCCGCCGAAGATGTGGCGCAGGTCGTGTTCACGCGGCTGTGGGTATCCGGCCGCTGGCGGCAGATCGAGCATCGTCTGACCTACTTCAGGAACGCGGCAGGGCACGAAGCACGTCGGTTGCGGGCGCGGTGGCGCCGCCTCGCCCTGCTCTTCGAGCTCCCCGACCCGAAGGTGAATCCCCTTGCCTCCGTTTGGGGAAGGGAGGTACGCCAGGCGCTCTCCCTGGCCTTGGCATCGCTGCCTCCCCGCTGCCGCGACGTCATGGATCTGTCGCTCTGCCACGGGTGGACGCGTCGTGAGATCGCCGACCAACTGGGAATCAGCGTGAGCGGAGTGGAGAAGCAGCGCACCCGCGGACGGAAGCTGCTCCGGCAATGGTTCGAGGCACGCGGCGGAACGGCGGCGTGGGGAGTGTCCTCTTCTGAGGACGGGGGGTGGTAGGGGGGTTCGTGACTCTATAGGTGGAGAACGGACCGCCTTCGGGTAGCGGGGCGCTTCCAGGCGAATGCGCTCCGCGGGCCAACATTCCTCAAGGAGAACGAACGATGCCAAAGCTCGCAGTCGGGTCGGGACTTCTAGGTCTCGTCAAGATCCTCTCGGTCGCGCTCATCTTTGGGGTCGCGTCGCAGGAGCAGGTGGTCGCAGCTCAGGCGGGAGGCTGCCAAGGTGAGGTGCTAGGGTGTTACAACGACTTCCAGTGCGAGTTCGGTGAGGGGATGTCATGCATGACCGCTGCGGGCTGCCGTGGGGTATTCTACTGTGTCATCGACGAGAGCTGTGGCGAGGACCGTCAAGCGGGCCTCTGCTGGGTCCAACCTGAGTAGCGTCGCCTGCCGGTGTGGGCGGCGACGACGGTTACACCTGAGGGTCGCTGCATACGTAGGACTTGGGTTGACGATCGCATCGTGCGACGACTCGCCGCCATCCAACGTACCCGACCAGGAGCGGCCGAGCTATCAGACCTTCGACAGCTCGGGGGTGACGTTTGTTCGGTCTGGCGCGGATATCATGCGAGCTCCTCTCGACTGGTCCGTGGCCCAGGAACCGAGCTTAATGCTCGGTTCTCTCTCAGGAGACGACGCCTTCACCAGCGTTCGGGGCGTTGCCGCGTTCGAGGATGGTGGAATCGCCGTCGGCGAGAGCAGCCAGGCACAGCTGTGGCTTTTCGATGCCGGTGGAGATCGCGTGGGCTCACTGGGAGATGAAGGTGACGGCCCCGGCGAGTTCAGGACGCTTCACCTCGTCTCTTCGCCGGACACGTTGTGGGCTATCGATGGAGTCAACAGGAGTTTCGTCACGGTCGCTATGGATGGCACGGTGATCAAGGAAGGGGCCCGTGGCCGCGCCGGCCCGCTCGGAAGGCCGCTCGCGGTCGTGGGCGAGTGGGTCTTGGCGGCGTCTCAGGTCCTGATGCCACCGACCGGCTCGGGGCTGCAGGAATCCAGCGTGACCTTCCTATGGGAGAACCTGGCAGACGGCACCCGCCAAGAGATCGCCGTGGTCCCGATCGTCGCCTCTTGGGTTTCTCGAGGCACCGGTCCGATGCCCTCCGTCACTGAGATCCCGTTCAGCACAAGACCGATCGCCGCCAGGTATGGTGGGGGTGCCGCGTTGGTTCGTGGGGATTCGTTCCGGATCGAGGTGTACGACCTGGACGGAGGACTTCTGAGCATTATGTATGTCGATGCACCACGCACACCTGTGACTGTTACCGCACTCGAGGATTACGTCGAGTGGTATGCTTGGCGCTTTGCCGTGCGGGATCCGTCGAGCCTGTCGGAAATGTACGCTGAGGTACCTCTCCCCGACTCGCTGCCAGGATTCGATGCCCTGATCGAGGACAGCGCGGGGTACCTGTGGGCGCAGATTTACTCTCCCGATCGGCGTACAGCGGGAACGTGGGTGGTGTTCGACCGAGACGGTCGTGCTCTCGGAACGGTCGAGACCCCGCCCGGTCTCGAAGTACACCAAATCGGCAGGGACTTCGTACTGGGTTCGACCATCGATACCCTCGGTGTCCCCCTGGTGCGACGCCACAGCCTGGTGAGACAGGATTAGTTATGCACACTCGGCGTGAGGACGACAGATGACTGGCAGGGACATCCTCGACTCTCTAGGGACGTTGATTCTGGCGGTCGTCGCGCTGGTGATGCTTGGTATCTATATTCATGATCGCAATGCTCCGCGGCAGGAACCGGCGCTCGTCGTCGAGGACTGGGAGCGGTACCTTCCGGAGGGTGTTGCACGAGGACATGCGAGGGCGTCTCACGTGGTGGTGGAGTTCATTGATTTCACGTGTCCCTACTGCGCCCGCTTCAGCCACGTTGTCGACTCTCTGCTCCACCGATACCCTGACCAGGTCTCAGTGGTGACTATGTACTACCCGCTGAACGGGCGAGACCATGCAGAGGTGAGCGCCAAGGCCGCCGAGTGTGCCCGCCGGCAGGATCGGTTCGAGCAGATGTACAGCGCGCTCTATCAGGATGCGACCTCGATCGGTGAGCTTCCGTGGGCGCACTTCGCCGAACGTGCTGGTATTGCCGACGTCGATGAGTTCGAGGCCTGTCTGCGTCGGGACATCAGTGAATTCCCAAAGATCACGGCCGGGCGCCAGGTCGGTGAGGCTACGGGAGTGATGGGCACGCCAACTGTGTGGCTTAATGGCCAGATCGTCGCGGCTCGCACGGTGGCAGCCTTCGAAGAGCGTATCGCTGCGATTCCTTCCCGTTGAGCCCGTAGGAGCGGACGCCGCAATGATGGGATGGGTTACCACCCTCGAACGCGCCGTGCTGCTGTCCCTCGCCATGTCCGCGTCCGCCTCGGCCATCCCGGCCCAGGACGTCTCGCTCCGCTCTGGAGTGCGCACGGTTGAGTATCCAGATGGTCCGGGTGAGCTGCCGACCATCCACGTGTCCGCGACCCCCGACTTGATCCTCCACCACTTCGACCCCTTGCCGTCAGGGGCCGGTGGCGGAGAGCCCAGGTCCGTGTTTCGGATCGGCGACTCGACGCTGGTCGTGGCGAGCGCGGGTGACGGCGCTCTGCGAGCGTTCGGTCCTCGCGGGGCCAGCCGATGGGTGCTGCACGCGGCGGATCTGGTTGAGGAGGAAAACAACGCCCGCCTATGGATTGGCCGCGTTCATGAAGACACTGTGGGAATCTGGTTCCCGAATCAGGGCCGCCTCGTTCTCGTGGGTGTCGACGGGACTTTGGAAGGATTCAACCTGGCGCCGCCCATCGACCCGCGAGACTGGGCCGACGGCCCGCCTGTGCTGCCCCGTCTCCTGGGCATCGGAGCTCTGACAGACGGGTCCCTGGTGGGATACCTGCCCGAGGTCGACCTGGACCCGCCCTTTGGCGTACGCCGAATGACGAGCCCGATCGTCCGCTACGATCGCGATCAAGAGGTCTGGATCCCGCTCGGGCTCTCGATCGGCCGAGACCTGGTCCGGCCCGCCGGAGCCCGACGCTGGGCTGGATTCGACTTGCCGTTCGGCGCGCGCGGTACCGTCACGACGGCAGGTGACCTCGTGGTCGGAGCGTGGAGTGACGGCGGTCAGGTTCGGCTGGTGAATGCCGACGGCGCCCTCTCCGGCGTGCTGATGCCGAACCTTCCGCGAGCACGTGTGACGAGCGACGATATCGATCGCGCGCGGGACGAGATCCGCAACGCGACGCCTCTCTCGCGTCGGGCCGCCGTGGCCCGGGCACTCGGAGATCTTCCCACGCCGGACCGATGGCCGGCCAACGGAAGGATCCTCGGAGGCGCCGACGAAATCTGGATTCAGGAGGCGCGCGCGCTCCCCGACGGTGCTGGTCGGCGTTGGTTCGTCTACTCTCTCACAGGCGTGGCTCGAGGGGTCGCGGTCCTTCCTGACGCGTTCAATCCTACCGACGTCGGTTCGGACTACGTCCTGGGGATTCTGGCCTCCGCCAGCGGACGCGACGCCGCCGTGATGTTTCGGTTGAGCCGAACCGCCTCGCACTGAGCCGCGCTCCCCGGGTGTCTTCTCACTGGTCGCCCGGCGGGCCGAGGACCCGATACCCGGGCTCACCAACAAGCGCGCGGTCGAAGGTCACGGTCGTCGAACAGCCCGCGTCCAGCGCCTCTCGGCCGATTACGTAGTCGGGGAAATCTGCCGAGCCTTCACGGTAGTCCGCCAGAGCCGCCCAAAGGCGCGCAGCGTCGTTGAAGCGCAGTTGCGCCGAGCGCAGCAGGCCCTCGATGACGGTCTCGACGTCGGGTTTCCGATACCCGTACGCGCGCCGAAGAACCCATACGAGTTCGCACAGCACGACGACGGGAACGAACATCGGTTCTCCACGCTCCGCGGCTCCATCGATCAGGTCTACGGCGGCTGCACTCTGGACCGCGTCGTCCAGCGTCAGGTAGCGGACCAGCACCGTCGTATCGAGGCCGATCACTCGCCCCGCCCGGCATCGCTGGCCCCCTCGCGCACGGCCTCGTTCATCGCCTCGACCGAAACAGGTGCACGGTCGGCATTGGAGAGGATGCCACGGAGGTCCCGCACATCGAGAAGCGCGGGCCTGAGCCGAACGGAGCCGCGATCGTCGACGACGAAATCGATCCGGTCACCGGGCCGTAAACCCAGCCATTCTCGAATCTCTCTGGGGATCACGATCTGGCCCTTCGTACTGAGGCGGGATGATGGCATGGCGCCTCCTGAGGCATGTCTTACATCACGTAAGATGAAGTCGCGTTCAACTCAGGGCAAGCGCGGCAGTCGTGGAACGACCGGCACGTGCTGGACGTGCAGGCCGTCAAGAGGGTGGAGCGACAACGACTTAGGCGAAGAAGGTTGACCGGGGGCGCTGACCGGCGCATGCTGGGTTCGACGATGGAGTCAAGAATGCTGAACTCGAAGCAGAATCGGTCGTTGTCGCTTTCGGTCGGGCGCTCGTACCTTCGACCTCCACTTCCAGCGGGTCCAGCATCTCGGGTGCGGCGTGGTCCTCATCTGAACGCGCCGGGGAGGAGAATGAGGGGGCGGCGAGCGGTCCAGAGGCCCCGGCTCGTAGCGGGGGGCACATGGGTACCGGCCTTCGGTCTGCTCGTGTCGTGCCAGAGTATGATGGCGCAAGAAGCCTGCACGTTGCGCGCTGAGTCACATGGTGGCGACCTCACGATCGGAGCGGCGGAGCTTTCGATTGGCAGGGAAGAAGAAGCGCCCCTCTTCAGGGTCCGATCGGGTCTCATTGGAGCAGACACATCCATCGTCGTATCCAATTCGGGCACGAACGAGGTGCTACTCTTCGACGGGAAGGGAAGGCTCGCCCTGGCGCTGGGTGGCTCGGGTGGGGGTCCTGGCGAGTTTACGCGTCTCGGGCCGATGGACTGGCACACCGCCCAGGTGGTGGCGGCGACAGACTTCGCGGCGTCCAAGGTAGTCCTGTTCGATCTTCGCTCCGGTGATGCGCGCTCGATTTCATTCCGCGACGAGCGAGTGGCCGCGATCTACTCGTTGCCAGACGGTCGATGGTTGGTCTACGGCACGTCGGAGAGACCGCCGTCACCATCAGGAGGTCGGTTCCGCGGCGAAGGGACGCTGGTGCTGTACGACCGGCAAGGCGACCGAGTACGCCAGGTTCTGTCGGTGCCCGGCATCGACCTGTATGACGATCTCGACGAAGATGGAGGCGGGATGCGTGGGTTTCCGCCATTCCCTCGTCGTACCCTCATCGGCGTGGACCGGCGCGGGTGCATCTGGGTGAACGATGGCGGGAGTGCGACCCTGACCGGGTACGACCTGCAGGGTGAGGCAGTCACGTCACTTCATGTGCCCGATGCCGATCGTGGGCCCATCACACGAGAGGAGTGGTCGCGACGCATCGACGTCATGGTGGATCGAGCGTTCGATGCGGCCCTCCGCCCACGCATCCGTAGGGCTCTCGAGGGGATTCCCTTCGACTCGCATCGCCCCCCGTTTGGCGCCTTGACCATCGATGATGACGGCCGCTTGTGGCTGGCCCCCTATCATCCTCCAGATGAAGACATCGACGGTTGGTGGGTCGTCTCGGGTGAGGCTCCCGCGGCGTGGGTGCCCGCGCCGGCCGGAACGCGCAGGCTCCTGGATGTGCGAGGGCCCCACGCGCTGATCCTGCGGGTCGACGAACTCGGCGTGGAGGCGCTCGGGTTGCATCGGGTTATCAGCCCCTGATGGCCGGCCCGAGGAGTTCGCGGATGCTCCCGCGTCGCCGTAGGAATGTTGGCCGCGCTCTCGCCCTCGTACTCGGCTTGACGGCCGGGTGCAGCCCTGCCTCGGATATCAGCGATGCAGCCCTCTACGCCGAGGCCATCGAGTCGTCGCAGTCGCGACTGGGCCTGCCCGACACCGTCGCTCTCCATCCGCTACTCGCGATCTGGCCGGACGAGGCCGCTCTTGACGTGCCGCTGACGCGGTTCAACGCCTACGACACCGTTTCTGTGCCGGGTATCGTCGAGGCGCGGCCGGAGGCGTATCGGCGGTGCATGGTGGCCACCACGGGCATGTGCCAGGTGCCGCCAGGCGAGGTCGCGGTCGTCCTCTCATCGCTGCGTGACCTGAACTCGACCGGCCGCGTCCTGCGGCTCGTCGTGTACGACGCGCGCGCCGGTTCGGACGCCTACCGCGACTATCTGGTGCGGTTGAAGCGGCGGTGGTTCGGCGGTTGGAGTGTTGCGAGCCTCACGCGCCTCGATTGAGCACGTCCACCCGATGCTCGAGCCGCACGCCCCGCTCGGCCAGATGATTCAGCACTGACTGGTAGTTTCCGGCTCGCCTGCCTAGCACTTCCGGGGGCGTCACCCCCGGCTCGGCCCACGCCCCTGAGGCCACCAGCGCCACCATGGCGGTGCACGTGTAGCCCGTCGTGCGCGCCATGGAGCTGGTGCCGGTGTCCGGGTCGGTGCGGTCCAGGAGCGTGTAGGTGTGGCGCACCGGCCGTCCATCGTCGACGCCCGTGGCCACCATCTGCATGACGGTGAGCTCCGGCTCGCCATCCTCGAGCCGCCACTGGTCGAACAGCAGCCGCTCCGTCAGGGACCGCGGGCTCACCTCGGTGCCCTCGATCGCCAAAGGCTCGGTACCGAAGAAGCCGGCCTCGCGCAGGACACGCATGCGCTCCGCGTGGCCCGGATAGCGCAGCGTCTTCTCGGCCAGGTCGGGCACGGACGACGTGCGAAGCAGTGTCCGGAGCCCGTCGGTGTTGAACGCCTCCAGCGTGCCCACGCCCGGTACGTCGATCGGTTCGACGTCGGAGAGCGCCGGCAGCACGACCTCGCGCCCGGCCACCCGGAGCCGCGCAGGGCGCGTGTACTCTTCGATGACGTCGCCTGGCGAGAAGGGCGCCTTGTACTCCCAGGGCCAGCGCCGCTCGACGGGCAACCCGCCCACGAGGCAGCGAAACGAGTCGACGCGCTCGAGCGTGGCTTCGAGGTGGCCGAGCACGAGGTTGCTGAGTCCGGGGGCCACGCCGCAGTCCACGAGCGCGGGCACGCCAGCGGCGCGCGCGGCCTCGTCCAGCTCGAAGGCGTCTTCCGGAAAGAACGAGATGTCGACCAGGGGCCGACCGGCTTCCAGCACCGCGCGCGCCGTCGCCAGCCCCATGTGGCCCGGCACGGCGCCCACCACGAGGTCGGCCGCGCCGGCGAGTTCGCGCACAAGGGCGCTCGAGGTCAGGTCGGCCACCACGGCGTCAACACCGGGCTCCGAGCCCAGGCGGCGCACCACCGAGGCGTCACGGTCGGCGAGCCGGACCCCGAATCCCTCTTCGCGGGCGAGATCGCGAACGATGGCGGCGCCTACGCGACCGCCTCCAAGCACGAGAATCTTCATGGCGCCCACCCTATCGCGTCGGGCCGGCGCGCGCCATGGCGGTTGACCGCGGGGTGTGGAAGATCGAGATTGCATTACGGAACCGAAACGGAACCCCAACGCCACCGCCCATGTCGAGCCTCACCCTGAAGGGCGTGCCCGAGTCGCTGCACGAGCGGCTCCGTGACTTGGCCGAGCTGAGCCGACGGAGTCTGAACGCCGAGGTGATCCATCGCCTCGAGCGGTCGGTCGACGCGGACGACGGCGGGACAGCGAGTGTACGAGAGCGAGCGACGGCCGCGTACGGCGCCAGGGCGCTGCCGGGCGCGGGGCTGTACCAAGGACACGAGCCCCTGACACTTTCGGACTTCATCGCACTGCCCGAAGAGGAGTTGTTTCGGGTCGAGCTCGCGGCCGGCCGGCTGGTGCGTGAGCCTGCGCCGGGCTTTCGCCACGGAAGGGTCGCGAGCCGCCTGTTGCGGATCCTCTGGAAGGCGGTCGGGGAGTCCGAGCATGGCGAGGTCTTCGCCGACATGGGGTTCCAACTCTCCGCCGACCCTCCGACCGTGCGGGTGCCCGACGTGGCGTTCGTCTCCGCGGCGACGCTCGCCGAGCGGCAACAGGACGACGTCTTCCTCACCGCCGCCCCCGAGTTGGCGGTCGAGGTGCTCTCGCCCTCGAACTCGGCGTCGGAGACCCAGCGGAAGGCCTTCGAGTACCTGGACGCGGGCGCGCTCCTCGTTTGGGTCGTGGACCCCGACACGCGCACGGTGACGGTCTATCGTGCCCGCGACGACATCAGGGTGCTCGGAGAGGGGGATTCATTGGACGGCGTGGCCGCGATGCCCGGGTTGGAGGTGAAGGTGCGCGACCTGTTCGAGTAGAATCGCGCGCGCCCCGAAGGCCTGGACCTACCTTTCCGAAACAGCAGCCGGCCCCCATCTTGGCCCGATGCCCACACCCCATCTCTGGAACCGCCTGCGCAGCGCCCGCATCGTCCAGGTTCTCGTGGTCTACCTGGGCGCATCCTGGGCGGTGCTCCAGATCGCCGATGTCCTGACCGAAGCCCTCTCGCTGCCCGAGTGGGTTCCACCCGTCGCGGTGCTGCTGCTCCTGATCGGGCTGATCGTCATTCTCGCGACGGCCTGGGTCCAGTCGCTGCCGAGCACCACGGCCCGCGAAGAGGCAGGCGAGATTCCGACCGATTGGCAGGTCGCGCCCGGAGAAGCGCTGGCTTCGCTCCGGGCCGGCAAGCTGCCCCACCTGACCTGGGGTCGCGCGATTCTCGGCGGGGTCGTGGCGCTCTCGCTTCTGTTCGGGGTCGCGGGCCTCTATGTGGGCCTCACCGGTCGCCCCCTCGCGCTGGGCCCGGCGGAAGTCGGCGCCGATCAGCCCGGTGAGGGCATCGCCGTGGTGCCCTTCGAGGTTCGGGGCCAGGACCTCGACATCTGGCGCGAGGGCATGGTCGACCTTCTGTCCAACAACATGGACGGGGTGGGGGGATTCCGAACGGTGGATCCCCGCACGGTCATGGCCCGTTGGAAGGAAGGGATCGGTGACGACGCGTCGCCGGACCTCACTGCGACGCTCAGAGCCGCCTACGCGACGGGCGCCCGGTACGCACTGCTCGGGAGCGTGGTCGGCATCGGGAGCGACGTGCGTCTGGTGAGCACAGTCTACGATCTCGACACCCGTGAGGAGATCGCACGCGGCCAGGCCGAGGGGCCGGCGGCCGATGTGCTTCGGCTGGCTGATGACCTGGCGGTGGGGACCATTCGCTCGCTCCTCCGCAACACGGGGCGCCAGGGAGGCACGGACCTGACGGCCGAGACCCTTACGACGACGTCGCTGCCGGCCCTTCGCGAGTACCTCGAAGGTTCGCGCCACTACCGACGGGGCGAGTTCGCGGAAGCGGTGCAGGGCTTCGAGCGGGCGGTCGCCGAAGACTCGACCTTCGCCATCGCGCTGGTGCGCCTGTCCGAGGCGTACGGCTGGCTCGAGGACATGTACAGCGAGAGAATGCGCGAGTTCGGAATCCGGGCGATGGCCCAGGCCGATCGCCTGCCGCCGCGCTACCGGTTCATGATCGTCGCCTGGGATGCGCTCAACAACGGCAGCGCCGACGGACTTCCCATCGTGAGGCAGGCGGTCCAGAAGTATCCGGACGACCCGGAGGCGTGGTTTCTGCTGGCCGAGACGCTGATCCACATGCCGGCGCAGACGTTCGCCACCGACGACGAGATCATCGAGGCGCTCGACCGTGCGGCGGCGCTGGACCCCGGCTTCGCTCCCTATCTGGTGCACGTGGCCGATTTCGCGATCGTGCGCGGTGATCGGGCTGCGGCCGAAGAAGCCATCGCACGCTACGAGACCCTGGCCGGCAACGATCGCGTCATCGCCTCGACGAAACTCGCCGTGCCGATTCTGCTCGGAGACTCGGCCGAGGCGGTGGCGGCGCTCGAGACCATAGGGAACACGCTACCCCGCGATATCGACTACATGCTCGGGTCGTTCACCGGCTGGACCGACCACTTCGACCGGCTCGAGATGGTCGACTCCGCGTGGGCGGAGAGTTCAGGCTCCAACCGGAACGCTGCGATCGTCTGGAAGCGGGTGAGCCAGGGTGCCCTTCGTTCGGCGAGTGAGCTCGCTGCAACCGGACAACTGCCGCCCGCCAACGTTGGCGTCTACTTCGGTCAGCAATTCGAACTATGGGGCGTGGCGCCGGGCGGTGACCTGGCATCGCTGTTCACGCCGTCGCTCTGCCAAGAGCCCTACAACGCCACCTGCGCCATGTATCTGGCGGTGGCGCTGGCCGGAGGCGAGCGCTGGAACGAACTGGCGGCTGTCGTTCGGTCGACACGCGAGGCCGCGCGGGCCAGCGAAGCTGCGGGGGACTCGGCGATCGCCGCCGGCCGGCTCGCCGGCGCTGAGATCATGGAGGCGCTGGGAGCCTGGCGCCGCGGAGACCTGGCCGCCGCCCGCCGCGGGCTCACCCCCCACACGTCACGGGGCGGGGTCTTCGGCGAACGAGCCCTGATTGCGCTTGCGGAAATCGAGTTGGCCGAAGGGCGGTGGGACCAGGCGATCCACTTCGCGCAGGGGGTGCTCCACGGCTACGCGCGCCCGTGGGCATTCTACATCCAGGCGAAGGCCCACGAGGGCAGGGGCGACACCGCCAAGGCGCTCGAGGCCTGGCGGCACTTCGTCACCATCACCCGCCTGGGTGGCGACGACGTGCCTCGCGTGCGGGAAGGGCGTGAGGCCCTGGCCCGCTCGAGTGGCTGACCTTCGGGCGGCGCACTCGCGCGTTCGGAACCGATCGGCACGGGGCGGCGTACCTTCGTCGGTCCGTGAATCCCCCTCAAGCCACAGGAGCCCTCATGAGGCGTGTTCTCACGCTGGCCCTCGCCGCGGGCGCGCTGGCCCTGGTGCCCGACGCGGTCGCCGCGCAGGACGAGCAGCCGTTCCTGCCGGTGGGCGAGATGGCCCCCGACATCGAGTTCGTGGGCGCGACGCGCTACGGCGTACTCGAAGAACCGGTCAAGCTGAGCGACTTCAGCGGCAACACCGTGATCCTGGCGTTCTTCTTCCGGGCACGGTCGTCTGGCTGAACGGTTCAAATGCAGGCGTACCGTGATCAGTACGCGAGCCTCTTCAACAACGGTCAGGACGTCGTCCTGATCGGCCTTTCGCCCGACGCGCCCGAGGAGCTCGCCTCGTGGGCATCGGACGACGACTTCCAGTTCCTCTTCGGCACCGATCCCGGCAGCGCGGGCTACGCGCAGTTCGGCGGCGATCCGCGCGACAACGGCATGCCGGGCAGCCGCGCCGTCATCGTGGTGGGTCCGGACGGGCGCATCGCCGAGGTGATCGAGCGGTTCAACCAGGTGGATCCGGCCGACTACGAGCGGCTGGCCGCGGCGATCGACCGCGTCACCCCGAGCGCCGACGACGGGGGCTGAGGGCCCCCGCCGGGCGAGCTTTCGGGCGGGCGAACCTCATGGCCGGCGGGCGTCACCGCTCCCGGCCATGAGGGCCCGTACGGCGGCCTCGAGGTCCTGGTCGCCACCCACCCCCGTGTAGGCCACCCGCCCCTCGGCGTCGAGCAGCACCACGATGCTGGTGGTCGCCGCACGATAGGCGCGCACGGCCTCGCCCCCGGCGTCGTACAGGTGCGGGTAGCCCGGGTCGTGCCGCTCCAGGTGCCGCGCGATGCGCCGCGGATTCTGATTCACCGCGACGCCCACGGCGACGATCGCGAGCCGGTCGCCGTATTCGGCCCGCATGCGGTCGAGCTGCGGCTGCAGCTCTTCGCAGAGCGGGCACCAGGTGGCCCAGAACTCGAGCAGCGCGGGCCGGCCGTCGATCACCTCGAGCAGGCTCACCGCGTTGCCGTCGAGGTCTTCGACCTGGGCGTCGGGGCCGGCGGTGCCGATCGGCAGGCTGATGCCGCTGTCCTGCGCGGCCAGCGGCGATGCGGACGCGGCCGCGACAAGGGCGAGCGCCGTACCGAGCCATGCCGTCCGGAAGGTACGTCGTCTAGCGATCATGGGGATGTCCATCAGAGAGTGAGGCCCGCCTGCACGAAGTAGTACTCCGCCATGGCGAGCATGATCAGTGCGGCGGCGCGCTTGGCCCAGATCATCCAGCGGCCCGAGCGGGGCAGGGCCGTGAGCGCCCCCGAGAAGAGCCCGACCACGACGAGCAGGGCGGTCATGCCGAGCGAGAAGACGAACAGGTAGACGAACCCCATCAGCCCCGCCTCGGTGGCGGCGACCCAGGTAAGCACGACCGCGAAGGCGGGCGCACCGCAGGGGGCCGCGACCACCCCCGACATGGCGCCCAGCACGAAGACCGCGCCGAACGACCCGCCGCCCCCCTGCCGGCCCGCCCAGTCGATGAAGCGCCGCGGCACCGGAAGGGGCAGCACGTCGAGCATGACGAGCGCGAAGACCAGGAGCAGGTTGCCGATCGCGAGCCGCGCCCACGGGCTCGCGCTCACCGTGCCGAAGAGCGTGCCGCTGAGCCCCGCGAGCGCGCCCAGCAGCGCGTAGAGCGAGGCGAGGCCCACGACGTACGTCAGCGTGAGCGCCAGCGTGCGCCCGCGGCTCTGCCCCTCGCGCGCCGTACCCGTGATGACCGACGCCGTGATCGGAATCATCGGATAGATGCAGGGCGTGAGGCTCGTCAGCACCCCCGCGGCGAAGAGCGCGCCGAGCGCCAGTAGGGGGCTCGACGACAGCGCGTCGGAGAGGCCGCCGGGCGGCTCGACCTGGGCCGGGAGCGCGGCCAGCGCGCCGCCGAACGTTGCAACGAGGGGTGCGGTCATGGTGGCCGACGAACCCCGTCGGAGGCGGACAGGTTCCCGGCGCTACCGGAACAACGCACCCACGTCGACCGCGAGCCCGGGCACCGCCTCGTGGCCGGAGAGCGTCTCGCCGGCGCGCTTCACCCCGATGTCGTCGCGCGCGCGGTAGACGGTGACCGTCTCGGTCGCCGGGTCGACGATCCATACCAGCTCGGCACCGGCGTCCAGGTATTCGCACGCCTTCCGCTGGATCTCCGACGCCGAGTTCGAGGCCGAGAGCACTTCGACCGCGAGGTCGGGCGCGCTCGGCAGGAAGACCTCGTCGGTCTCGTGCTCGGCCAGCCTCGCCGCGGAGACGAAGGCGACGTCCGGGATCCGGACCGTGGGGGGGTCGCGAACGAGCAGGAATCCCGTATCGAAGAAGACCTCGCCATGCCCCGGCTGCTGGCCGGCTTCGAAGAGCAGGCGATTGATCCGGGCCGCCACCCGCCCGTGCCGGAAACCCGGCGCGGGCTCGCGCACGAGGCGGCCGGCGGCGAGTTCCAGGCGGTAGGGGTCCTGGTCGGGCAGCGCGATGAACTCGTCCAGCGTCAGGGTTTCGGGCGTGAGAGCCTCGGGCCCCTGGATCTGGGGCATCGCCCCCAGGTACGCGGCGAGCGCCTCCTCGCGGACCAGCCGAGCGTGCGCGGGTCCGGTGCCCGGGCGCTCGATCGACTGCTCGAGCCGATGCGTGATCTCGCCGTTCAGGCTGCGCCGGTTCTGGTCGGCGGCGTCGCGCAGGCGTTGGTGGAGATCGGGGGGGATTCCCTTGAGGGTGAGATTGGCCATGCGGTATCATAACGGTACCGTAATGGTGTCGTCCACTCTCGCGCGGTGCGCCCCGATCGTCATGGAAGCGCCCCGCGCCCGGGGTCACCTTGGGGCTCGAATCGGCACGGGAATCCCCACGGACCACGCACCCAAGGAGGAACCATGCGGCCCCTGCTCGCGCGCGCCTTCGCCCAGGCCTCTCGTCTTCCGCCCGACGAACAGGACGCGCTCGCCGCGTTCATGATCGCGACGCTGGCGGACACGGCGGGCGGCACGGTTCACGAGCCTCTGCCGGAGGACTTCGGCGGCAAGGTAGACGATTCGTCGGCCGCACTCGCGAGCGAGCGGGTGAGGCGCTAAGCTCCGGGCGCTCGATCTCTCATGAACCGATCCGGAGTCGCACGCCATGTCGCACCTGTCGCGCTGCGCCCGCCACCTCGCCGTGGCGACGCTGGCCCTGACCGCTCTCGTTCCGACGGCGCCCGCTGCGTCGGCGCAGGAACTCACCGAAGACCTGCTCTCGGCCTTCAACTACCGGAGCATCGGGCCGACGCGCCAGAGCGGGCGCTTCGTCGACATCGCGGTGCCGAGCCAGCAGCCCTACACCTTCTACATGGCGACGGGCTCGGGGCACCTCTGGAAGACGACCAACAACGGCATCAGCTTCGAGCCGATCTTCACGGACCAGGAGGTCTTCTCGATCGGCGACCTCGACGTGGCGCCCTCGGACCCGAACATCTTGTATCTGGGCAGCGGCGAGGCGAACAACTCGCGAAGCACGTACTGGGGCGACGGCGTCTACAAGTCGACCGACGCAGGCGAGACCTGGACCAACGTCGGGCTGCCGGAGTCGCACCACATCGGCCGCGTGGTGATCCACCCGACCGATCCGGACATCGTCTACGTGGCCGCGCTCGGTCACCTCTACTCCGAGAACGAAGAGCGCGGGCTCTACAAGACCACCGACGGCGGCGGGTCGTGGACCAAGGTGCTCGGGCCGGTGGTCGAGGACCGCCACATCGGGGTCGTCGATGTGGCGATGGATCCGCGCGATCCCGACGTGCTCTACGCGGCGAGCTTCGACAAGGTGCGCCTGCCCTTCACCTACGACCTCGGCGGGCCGGGCAGCCGCGTCTACAAGTCGACCGACGGCGGCGCCACCTGGACGATGCTCGAGAACGGGCTGCCGGGCGGCATGCTCGGGCGCATCGGCATCGGCATCGCGCCGTCCGACCCGGACATCGTGTACCTCACCGTCGAGAACGCCAACAAGCCCGGCATGTCCGACGAGGAGCGCCGGCAGGAGCTGCTCGAGCACAAGTCGAGCTCGGGCATGATCGGCGGCGAGGTCTACCGCTCCGACGACGCGGGCGCGACCTGGCGGAAGACGCACGCCGACAGCGTCTCGATCGGGGGCGAGCCGGCCTACTACTACGGGCAGGTGGTCGTCGATCCGAACGACGCCGAGACCGTCTACGTGCTCTCGATCGCGACCTACGGCTCGCGCGACGGGGGCGCCACCTGGGAGCGCCGCATTCTGGGCCACGGGGGCGACGACCACGCGCTCTGGATCAATCCCGACGACTCGAACCACATGGTGCTCGGCCACGACCACGGCATGGGCATCACCTACGACCGGGGCGAGCACTGGTACCACCCCGACTTCCAGTCGCTGGCGCAGTTCTACACGGTGGGCGTCGACATGTCGTACCCGTACCGGGTCGCGGGCGGGCTGCAGGACAACGGCTCGCACATGGCCTACCACACGAACCCCGCGGGCGGGCCGGTCTACTACGAGGCCTGGGACCGGGTGGGCGGCGGCGACGGCATGTACAACGTCTTCGACCCGTGCAACAACCGGTATCTGTACAACGAGTCGCAGTTCGGGCCGATCGTGCGCATCGACCTCTGGACGGGCGAGCGGAAGAGCATTCGCTACCAGGATTCCGAGCTTCGCTGGAACTGGAATTCGCCGATCCTGATCTCGCCGCACGACTGCGACGTCGTCTATCACGGGTCCAACAAGCTGCTCCGCTCGCCCTTCCGGGGGGAGAGCTGGGAGGTCATCAGCCCCGACCTGTCGAAGGCCGATCCGGCCACCCTCACGACGGGCAGGGGCGGCGACGGCAACATTCAGTACGCGACGATCACCACGATCGACGAGTCGCCGCTCGTTCCGGGCGTGCTCTGGGTCGGCACCGACGACGGCAACGTGCAGGTGAGCCGCGACGGGGGCGACAACTGGACGCTCGTGAACGACGCGATACCGGGCCACCCGGGCTACTGGGTGAGCCGCGTCGAGGCGTCGCACCACGCGCCGGGCACGGCGTACGTCACCTTCACCGGCTACCGGAACGACGACTTCCGGCCCTTCGTCTACAAGACCACCGACTACGGCGCGACCTGGAGCTCGATCGCGTCGAACCTGCCCTCGGGGCCGCTCAACGTGGTGCGCGAGCACGAGCGGAACCCGAACCTGCTCGTCGTGGGCTCCGAGTTCGCGGTCTACGTGTCGATCGACGGCGGCACGAGCTGGACGCGCATGAAGAACAACATGCCGACCCAGCCGGTGCACGACCTCGTGATCCACCCGCGCGAAGACGACCTCGTGGTCGCGACGCACGGGCGGGGCATCTACATCGCCGACATCAGCGCCCTCGCCCAGATGACGCCCCGCACCCTGGCCGCCGACGCGCACTTCTTCCAGCCCGAGTCCAAGGTGCGCTGGATCGCGCGCGACTGGACCAACTACGGCTCGCTGAACTATCCGGGCGAGAGCGAGCCGATGGCGATTCCGCTGTACTACTACCTGCGCGACGGCGGCGCCGCGCCCACCTTCACCGTCTACCAGGGGCAGCACGCGATCGCCGAGCTCGAGGGCCCGGGCGGCGCGGGGCTCCACCAGGTGCCGTGGCGCATGGACAAGCGCACCGAGCGGAGCGCCGACGAGATCGCCGAGATGCGCGAGCGCATGGCGCGCTTCGGGCGCGAGGTTACCGACGACGAGGTGCGCTGGGAGTCGGGCCCCGCGCCGATCGGCGAGTACCGGGTCGTGATGCGCATCGGCGACCGGGTGGTCGGCGAGCGCATGGTCTCGATCCTGCGCGACGAATGGTGGATGCAGCGGCGGTAGGCGCCGTGCGGGGCCTCCGCGCGGGAGTCGCAGGAGCCCCGTAGATGCTCGCGCAGCTCTTCGGGGGCATCGGGCTGTTCCTGCTCGGAATGGTCCTGCTGACCGACGGCCTCAAGGCGCTGGCCGGCGGGGCGCTCCGCGCGGTGTTGGCCCGATTCACGGGCGGCACCTTCTCGGCGCTCGCGTCGGGCGCGGCGGTGACGGCGCTCGTGCAGTCGTCGAGCGCCACCACGCTCGCGACGATCGGCTTCGTGAGCGCCGGCCTGCTCGGGTTTCCGCAGGCCGTGGGCGTGCTCTTCGGCGCCAACGTCGGCACGACGAGCACCGGCTGGTTGGTGGCGGTCCTGGGATTCAAGGTCAGCATCGGCCAGATCGCGCTGCCCCTGGTCGGGGTCGGCGCGCTGGTGCGGCTGCTCGGACGGGACCGCGTGGCCGCCGCCGGGCTCGCGGTCGCCGGCTTCGGGCTGCTCTTCGTCGGCATCGACACGCTGCAGACGGGCATGGCCGGGCTCGCCGACCGGTTCGATCCTGCGGGGCTGCCGGGCGAGCGGTTCGGCGGCCGGCTGCTGCTCGTGGCCGTGGGCGCCGGCATGACCGTGGTGCTCCAGTCGTCGAGCGCCGCGGTGGCGACCACGCTGACGGCGCTCCACGGCGGGGCGATCACCCTGACGCAGGCGGCGGCGCTGGTCGTGGGGCAGAACGTGGGCACGACCGTGACCGCCGCGCTCGCCGGACTGGGCGGGGCGACGGCGGCCCGCCGCACGGCGCTCGCGCACATTCTGTTCAACCTGATCACGGGCGCCATCGCGCTGGCGATTCTGCCGGTGTTCGTGGGCATCGCCGATGCGCTCGTGCCCGACGCCTCGGACAGCACCGGGGCGCTGACCTTGGCGGCGTTCCACACGGCGTTCAACGTGCTGGGCGTGCTGCTGCTGCTTCCGGTGATCGGGGCCTTCTCGCGGCTGATCGAGCGCCTCGTACCGGAGCGCGGCACCGCCCTCACGCGTCGGCTCGACCCCTCGGTCGCCGAGGTCGGCACGGTCGCGGTCGAGGCCGTGCGGCGGACGCTCCGTGAGGTCACGGTCGTGCTCGGGGACTGGATCGTCGACTGGCTCGTCGATGGCCGCGCGCCCCACCAAACGCTGGACGAAGTCGAGGCCGCGCTGGTCGAGACGCGCGAGTTTCTCGGACGGGTCCGGGCCGAGCCCGAGACCGACGACGAGCACCGGCGCCACCTGGGTGCGCTGCACGCGCTCGATCACGTCGAGCGCACGCTCGAGGCGTGCCGCGAGGTGCCGTCGCTCACGGGCCACGGCGACGGAGACGTCGTGGCCTTCGCGAACTGGCGACTCGCCGAAGCGCTCACGACGCTGAGGCCCTGGTTCGAAGCCGACGGAACCCCGCCCGCCGTCGACGGGCCCGCGTACGCCGAGGGCGTGTCGGCCGAGCTGGCCGACCGCCGGCGCAACCACCGCCCGGAGATGCTCGACCAGACCGCCCGCGGCGAGGTCGAGCCCGACGTCGCGCTCGAGCGCATGGACGCCATGCGCTGGATGGACCGGGTTGCGTACCACGTGTGGCGGGTGGCGCACCACCTGAGCGAGGTGCCGCCCGCCGCGCCCGAACCCCAGGAGCCCGCATGAGGCGCTTGCGCGTCGTGGTCGGGGTGGTGGCCGCACTGGCTGTTACGGTCGTCGGCTGCACGCCCGACGACGCGTTTCGCGCACCCGACAGGGGCACCGGGGCGCGGGGCGCCCCGCTGCCCGCCTGGGCCG
>CBFGQV010000002.1:0-29200 GCA_965651045.1 uncultured bacterium | reverse complement strand
CGCCCCCGTCGGAAGCGCCGCCCGCGGCCCGAGGTCATCGCGCAACACCTCAAGACCGGCGAGGCCGAAGACGGCGAAGGCGAGGACGCCGGCGAGGACTGACGTCTCGCTCGCGTCCCGCTCTTCAGGAGCTGAGAGGCGGCAGCAGGCTGGCGGCGGACGGATGCACCGGGCGCCTCCACCCCGCTTCCGCCTCTCGTGACGAAGAGGCACCGAGAATCCCGTAGATCCCCAGCACGGAACGAGTACCCATGGCCATCAGCGCCCAGCAAGTGAAGGAGCTCCGCGACCGGACCGGAGCCGGAATGATGGACTGCAAGAAGGCCCTCGAAGAGACCGGCGGCGACATGGAGAAGGCCGTCGACCTGCTCCGGAGCAAGGGAGCCGCGAAGGCCGCCAAGCGCGAGGGCAAGTCGGCGAACGAGGGTGCGATCGGCACCTACGTCCACCACTCGGGCAAGGTCGGCGTGCTCGTCGAGCTGAACTGCGAGACCGACTTCGTGGCCAACACGGACGACTTCCAGCAGCTCGCCCGTGATCTGGCGATGCACATCGCGGCGGCCAGGCCGCTCGCGGTGAGCGCCGACGAGATTGCGGCCGACGAGGTCGCCCGCGAGCGGGCGGTCTACGAGGCCCAGGTCGCGGAAGAGGGCAAGCCCGAGCAGATCCGCGCCAAGATCGTCGACGGCAAGATCGCGAAGTGGTTCAAGGACGTGGTGCTGATGGACCAGCCCTTCGTCAAGGATCCGGACCGCACGATCGGCGACCTGGTCACGCAGGTCTCGGCCAAGACGGGCGAGAAGATCGAGATCGCCCGCTTCGCCCGCTTCTCGATCGGCGATTGATCGCGACGGCCCCCGACGCCACGAGGCGCTCGGGGGCTCGTTCGTAGCGTCCGACATCACACAGTACGAGATCTGGCGGCCGACCCATGTCCGATGCACCGGAAGCGAAGTACAAGAGAGTTCTGCTGAAGCTCTCGGGCGAGGCACTCGCCGGGGACCGCGGCTTCGGCATCGAACCGGCGGTGGTCGACCGCCTCACCGACGAAATCGGCGCGATTCACGCGATGGGCGTGGCGCTGGGGGTCGTGATCGGCGGCGGCAACATCGTGCGCGGGGCGCTCGCCTCGCAGAAGGGCATGGATCGCGTGCAGGCCGACTACATGGGCATGCTTGCGACCATCATCAACGCCATGGCCGTCCAGGACCTTCTGGAGCGGAAAGGTGTCGAGGTCCGGGTCATGACGGCGATACGGATGGACGAGATCGCCGAGCCCTACATTCGGCGCCGGGCCATGCGCCACATGGAGAAGGGCAGGGTCGTGCTGTTCGCGGGCGGCACGGGCAACCCGTACTTCTCGACCGACACCGCCGCCGTGCTCCGCGCCATCGAGATGGAGTCCGAGGTCGTGATCAAGGCCACCGGCGTCCGCGGCGTCTTCACGGCCGACCCGCGCAAGGACCCCAGTGCCGAGTTCCTGCCCACGGTGTCGTTTCTCGAGGTCATGACGCGCGAGCTGGCGGTCATGGACGCCGCCGCGGTCTCACTCTGCAAGGAGAACGCGCTGCCGATCATCGTGCTCAATCTCGAAGATCGGGGTACGGTGGCGGCGGCGATTCGCGGAGATCGGGTCGGCACCCTGGTGTCGTAGTCGGCACGACGCCGTTCCCGTACATTTCGACTCGTCCGAGCACCCGCCGTTCACGGAGGTCACGATGCCGTCATTGAAGGAAGCCAGGAGCCGGATGGAAGATGCCCTCGAGGCTCTCCGCCGCGAGTTCGCCACGGTTCGCACGGGCAAGGCTACGCCGGCACTTCTCGACACGGTGCGCGTCGAGGCGTACGGCGGGAAGATGCCGATCAATCAGGTGGCGACCGTGCACACGCCGGAGTCGGCGCTGCTGGTGGTGCAGCCCTTCGACAAGAGCATCATGGGCGAGATCGAGCGCGCCATCCAGATGGCCGACCTCGGCTTGAACCCCAGCAACGACGGCAGCGTCATTCGCATTCCGATTCCTGCGCTCACCGAGGAGCGGCGCAAGGAGTTCGTGAAGCTGCTGCACAAGATGGCCGAGGAAGGGCGGGTGTCGATTCGACAAGCGCGCAAGAACGCGCGCGACGAGATCCAGAAGCGTATGAAGGACCACGAGATCGGCGAGGACGACGGGCACCGCGAGCTCGATGAGGTCGACAAGCTCACGCACGAGTTCACCGAACGCATCGACGAGCTCCTGAAGCGGAAGGAGCAAGAGGTTCTGGCGGTCTGACGCCCCCTCGCCGATGCCGGACCCACTGCTCGACCGTCTCCGGGCCGGGGGCGCGATCCCTCGCCACGTCGCCGTCATCATGGACGGCAACGGGCGGTGGGCCCGCGCGCGTGGCCTGCCTCGGCACGCCGGGCACCGCCAGGGCATGGAGTCCGTCCGAGAGGTGATCGAGGGGTCGGTCGAGGCCGGGCTCGAGGTCCTCACGCTCTTCGCGTTCAGCACCGAGAACTGGCAGCGGCCGGGATCCGAGATCAAGGCGCTCATGGCGCTGCTCCGGGCCTACGCCGGGCGGGAGCGGCGCTCGCTTCGTCAGCAGGGGGTGCAGGTGCACGTGCTCGGCGAGCTCGAGCGCCTCGACGCCCCGACCCGCGCCGCCATCGACGATCTGGTTTCGGCCACGGCGGAGGGCACGCGGTTGCGCCTGAACCTCATGATCTCCTACTCCGGGCGGGGCGAACTCGTGCACGTGGTCCGCACGCTCGCGGCCCGCGTGGCCCGGGGTGAGCTCGCCCCGGACGCCATCGGCGAGTCCGAGGTCGCCGGCGCGCTCCTCACCGCGGGCCTGCCCGACCCCGATCTGCTGATCCGCACGTCGGGCGAGCAGCGCGTGTCGAATTTCATGCTCTGGCAGCTCGCCTACACAGAGCTCGTTTCCACGCCGGTGCTGTGGCCGGAGTTCACCCGACGCGACCTCTACGATGCGATCGTAGAGTACCAGGGCCGCGATCGGCGCTTCGGCCGCGTAGGAGCCCGTTGATGGCGACCGAACTCGGGCGTCGCGTCGCGGTGGCAGTGGTCGGTATTCCGCTGACGCTGGCCGCGATCGCGGTCGGCGGATGGGTGCTGGCGACGCTCATTGCGCTCGCCGCCGCGCTCGGCACGCACGAGTACTACCGTCTGACCGAGGCGAAGGGCGCGCGGCCGTTCGCGTTGCCGGGCATCGGGTTGGCGGCGGCGTTGCCGTTGATCGCCGTGGTCCACCCGACCCCTGGTGCCCTCGCGCCGCTGGCGGCGGCGCTGGCGATCGCCCTCGTGCTCGGCACGTTGGCGGCCGCGGTGTGGGCGCGGGGGCCCGAGGGCCAGCCCCTCGCCGCCGTCTCGTACACGCTCTTCGGAGCCCTCTACGTCGGGGGAACCCTCGGCTTCGTGCCGGTGCTCCGCGCCATGGGCGACCCCGCCGGAGCCGGGGGGATCTCCCTCGCGGCCGGCGGCTACGTGCTGTTCCCGCTCGTGGTCACCTGGGCCGGCGACTCTGCCGCCTACTTCGTCGGGCGGGCCTGGGGCCGTCGCAAGCTGGCCCCCCACGCGAGCCCCAACAAGACGGTCGAGGGTGCGCTCGCGGGGCTCGCAGGAGCCGCGCTGGCGGCGCTGGCAGTCACCTGGGCGCTGTCGCTGGGGGTGCGCCCGGGCGACCCGTGGATGGGGCCGGCGCTCGCACCCGCCCTGGGCGCGCTGGTGGGCGCGGCGGGCCAGGTCGGTGACCTCGCCGAGTCGGTGCTCAAGCGCGACGCGGGTGTCAAGGATTCGGGCACGCTCCTGCCCGGGCACGGGGGCGCGCTCGACCGACTCGACGCGCTGTTCTTCGCGGTGCCGGTGTTCTGGGCGCTCCTCGCCCTGCTCGGAGGCGCGGCGTGATCCGCATCGCCGTGCTGGGCAGCACGGGCTCGATCGGTCGTGCCACGCTCGAGGTCGCGCGCCGCCACCCGGAGCGTTTCCAGGTCGTCGCGCTGGCGGCGCGGCGCTCGGTGGCCGAACTGGCCGCCCAGGCGGAAGCGACGGGTGCCGCTTCGGTCGTGCTCGCCGACCCGTCGATGCAGGGGCGGATTCCGACCGGCGCGCCGGGCGAATGGCGCGTGGGCTCCGAGCGGATCGTCGAACTGGTCGCCCGCGACGACGTCGACGTGGTGGTGAATGCGCTCGTCGGCGCGGCCGGGCTCGAGCCGACCCTCGCGGCGCTCGGCGCGGGAAAGCGGCTCGCGCTGGCGAACAAGGAGTCTCTCGTGGCGGGCGGCCCTCTCGTCATCGAGGCGGCGCGCTCCGGAGGCGGCGAGCTGATCCCCATCGACTCCGAACACTCGGCGCTGCTGCAGTGCATGGCCGGTTCGACGCGCTCGGCCGTGCATCGTGTCGTGCTCACGGCGTCGGGCGGCCCGTTTCGCGGGTGGAACTCCGAGCGCCTCGCCGACGTACGCCCTGCGGAGGCCCTGCGGCATCCGACGTGGGAGATGGGTCGGAAGATCTCGATCGACTCGGCGACGCTCGCCAACAAGGCGCTCGAGGTGATCGAGGCGCACGTGCTCTACCATCTTCCCTACGACCGTATCGGGGTCGTCGTGCACCCGCAGTCGATCGTGCACTCGTTCGTGGAATTCGACGACGGGTCCGTGCTGGCGCAGATGGGAGAACCGACCATGGAAGTGCCGATCCTCTATGCGCTCAGCCACCCGGACCGCGTGCCCGACCCCGTGCTGCGCACCTTCGACCCGGTGTCGGTGTCGCCCCTGACCTTCGAGGCGGTCGACGAGGAGGCGTTTCCGCTCTTCCGCGTCGGTGTGGACGCCGGCCGCGCCGGCGGGCTCGCGCCCGCGGTCTTCAACGCCGCGAACGAGGTCGCGGTGGGCGCCTTCCTCGCCGAGCGGATCCGCTTTCCCGAGATGGCGGCGGTGGCGGAGGAGGCGCTGGAACGCGTGCAGGGTACGCTCGAGACGCTGGACGACGTGATCGACGCCGACGCCCGCGCGCGGGCCGCGGCGAACGACACCGTGGACCGCCTCGGCCGCGGCTCCTGAACCGAGAGACCATCGAACCGCAATGACCATACTCGCCACCATCATCGTTCTGGGCGTGCTCATCTTCGTGCACGAGCTCGGACACTTCGGCGCCGCCAAGATGGTGGGCATCGAGGTGCAGCGCTTCTCGATCGGGCTCGGGCCCAGGGTCTGGGGATTCACGAAGGGGGAGACCGAGTACGTGCTGTCGGCGATTCCGCTCGGTGGCTACGTGAAGATGGGCGGCATGGACGACGAGGTGATGGAGCGAATCGAGGGCGCAGAAGGCGAGCCACGCCAGCCCTCGGACCGCGACTTCGACAGCAAGCCGATCTGGGCCCGCGCGTTCGTGATCTCGGCAGGGGTGATCATGAACTTCGCGTTCGCGTTCGTTTCGTACGCGTTCGTGCCGGCGTTCTTCGGCTTCGAGGATCCCGACACGACGCGGGTCTCGGAGGTCCGGACGGAGCTCCTGCCGCAGGGCACGGAGGCCCTCGCGAGCGTCTCGGGCGCGACCATCGTCCAGGTCGGCGAGCGCACCCCCGCGCATTGGGGTGAGCTGCAGACGGCTCTGCTCGAGCTGCCTGCCGGCCCGGTGCGGGTCGTGACCGCCGATCCGGCGGGCAGCTTCGAAGTGCGGCTTCCCGTCGACCGCGACGCGCGCGTGCGCATGATCGGTGCGCTCTCGCCCTGGGCGCCGGCCGCGGTCGGTAGCGTGGCACCGGGAACGCCGGCCGACGCTGGGGGGCTTGAGGCGGGGGACCGCATCGTCTCAGTCGATGGACAGCCCGTCGCGCACTGGCACGAGTTCGTGCGGGCGATCCAGGAGCGGGCCGAACAGCGCACCGAGATCGTCCTGGAGCGGGGCGGCGACCGACTCACCAGGGTCGTCACGCCCGACGGCATCGCGCAACCCGATCCGGTGACGGGTGAGGAGCGCAGGGTCGGCCAGATCGGGGTGGGCATTCTTCAGGACGTCGTCCACACGCGCGCCGGACTCGTCGAGTCCGTCGAGTACGGGTGGCGGCAGACCGTGGCGGTCACCGGCATGATCCTGGACTTCCTGCGCGGCCTCTTCACGGGCGACGTGTCACCGCGCTCCATGGGGAGCATCGTTACGATCGGTCAGGCGTCGGGGCAGGCCGCCGAGGCCGGGGTCGACACCTTTCTGCTCTTCATGGCGCTGTTCTCGATCAACCTCGCCGTGCTCAACCTGCTTCCGATTCCGGTGCTCGACGGCGGGCACCTCGTGTTTCTTGCCATCGAGGCCGTGCGGGGCAGGGCGCTGTCGGTCGAACAGCGCCTGCGCTGGTCCAACGTGGGCTTCCTGATCGTGATGGGCATCATGATCTGGGCGCTGGGCAACGACTTCCTGCGGCTTCTCGGGCTGTAGCGCCGCCGGTCGGCGGCCCGCGATTCAGAGCAGGCTGAGCTGCTCGGGCCCGGCGCGCAACTGGAGTTCGGCGAGGTCGATGGGGCCGGTCGGGTCATCCTGGCCGGCCACCTCCAGAATGCCGCGCCAGCCCGCCCTGCGAAGCGCCCGGCCGACCACGTCGCGGGCGAGTTCCGGGTGGTTCGACTCGTTCGAGAGGTGGGCCAGCACGACCGCGACGAGGCGCGGGTGCGCGAGTTCGAGCGCGAAGCGTGCCGCGGCTTCGTTCGAGAGATGCCCGTGGCTGCTGCGTATGCGCGCTTTGACCGACCACGGGTAGGGCGCCTGCTGCAGGAGCACGTCGTCGTGGTTCGCTTCGAGCACGAGCGCGTGGCACCCCGAGAGCGCGTGTCTGATCTGCGCCGTGGGCCTGCCGAGGTCGGTCGCGAATCCCAGCCGGAGCCGACTCTCGCGGTCCGTCACCGCGAGGCCCACCGGGTCGGCCGCGTCGTGGACGGTCAGGAACGGCTCGACGAGCAGCGCGCCGATCTCGAAGGGGCGGGCGGCGTCGTAGTCGCGAAGGGTCTCTCCACCGCGGAACAACCGGCGGCACGCGGTTCGGGTGCGCTCGGTCAGGAAGATCGGTGTTCCGTGCCTTCGCGCCCACACCCCGATGCCCCGCGTGTGGTCGCCGTGGTCGTGGGTCACCACGATGCCCGCGAGCGAGTCGGGTTCGACCTCGATGCGCGCGAGCCTCCGAGCGAGGTCCCGGGCACTGAAGCCGGCGTCGACCAGAATGCGTGTACCGCCGGCCTCGACCAGGGTCGAGTTGCCCCCGCTGCCGCTGCCGAGAACCGCGAACTTCACCCTTCGTTCGGGGCGTCGCCGGCTGCCCGCTCCAGCACCGCGCGCACGCCGCCGGTCAGCTCCTGCCTGCGGCGCGCCATGGCGGTCCGGGCGACATCGACGAACTTGTCGAAACGGTAGCGTTCGGCGCCGTCGGGGCCGAGCCAGCTGAACGGCGCCACGGCGCGCGGAGGCGTGCCGCCGCCGAAGAGATTCGAAGCGGCGCCGACCACCGCGCCGGTCGTGAGCAAGGTGCCGATGCCGGTCTTCACGTGATCCCCCAGAAACACGCCGACCTTGACGAGGCCGGTGTCTTCGTTGCCGTGCGGCAGCTCGACCCGGACCGGCGAGTAGCTGTTCTTCAGGTCCGAGTTGGTGGTGAGCGCGCCGAGGTTCACCCAGCGTCCGACGAGCGCGTGGCCGAGGTACCCGTCGTGCGCCTTGTTCGCGAAGCCCAGGAAGACGCACCCGTCGACCTCGCCCCGCACCTTGCAGACCGGCCCCACGGAGCTGCGGGCGACCGAGCCGCCGAAGACCACGGTGCCCGCCGCGAGGTGCAGCGGACCCACCAGCCGGCCGGGTCCCTCGACCCGCACGCCCTCGTCGAGCCGCACCGGACCGTCGCGCGTATCGACCGTGACGCCCGCCTCGAGCTCCGCGCTCGGGTGCATCGAGAGGGTGCCGTCGCCGATCCGCACCACGCCGTGCGGGGGCTCGGTGGGCGCGGCCGTTTCGAGGTCGCTCGCCAGCCGCGCCGGGTTTCGGTCGACGAGGGTCCACGGCCAGTCCAGCCACTCGCCGTCGATCGCGCGGCGTACGGCGCCGTCGGGTGGGTCGAGGGGGTCGCCGCCCGCTCCCGGGCTCTCCGGGCCGGGCCAGTACACGCCCGCAACCCGGTCGGCGATCACGAAGGCGATCGCTCTGTCGGAAGGCTCCGGCGCGGCGACCGCCGAGACCGGGGCGTCGGGCACGGCGCGGCTGTTCCAGGCGAGGAACGGAGGTGGGCCCGCGTCGACGATGCGGGCGAGGGCAGGGGGCGCCCCGGGCTCGTCCCACCCCTCGAGGTGAGGGCCCGTGACGTGCCCCACACAGGCGAGACCGGTCCGGTGTTCGACGCGTTCGCGAAGAAGCGAGACGCCGTAGCGAAGCTCTCCTACGGGGCGTGTCGTCGCGAACGGAGCCCACTGGCGGGCCCGCGCGTCGTCGATCAGGAAGAGGCGGGTCTCGGTGGTCACGCGCCGCCCTCCGGGTCGGGCTCGGTCAGCCGCGGCGGAAGCCGGTCGAGAAGCGACTTGAGCTCGTCGAGCCGGTCGCGGCGCGTGACGAACGTGGCAGCGGGTGCTCGCACCACCACGAGGCCGTCGACCCCGTACAGTACGACCGGCCCCCCTTCGGCGTAGACCACGTTGCCGCTGCCCTCGGCGACGGTGACGTCACCCACGGCGGTGTTGCCGTTCGCGTCGGGGTCGCGGGTTCGCGTGAGCGCCTCCCAGCTGCCGACGTCGTCCCACCGGAAGGTCGAGGAAAGGGTCGCGACCCGCCCGCTCTTCTCCAGCACCGCGACGTCGACCGAGACCCTGGGACACGCCTCGAAGAACCCGGCCACGTCACCCTGGTCGAGCAGGGGCAGCGCCTCGGCGATGCGCGGCGCATGACGCCGCACTTCGTCGAGGAAGGTGTCCGCCCGCCAGATGAAGATGCCCGTGTTCCAGAGGTAGCCCTCGGCGAGGTACCGCTCGGCGGTCGGAGCGTCCGGCTTCTCGTGGAACGCCGCGACCGTGCGGGCGCCCTCGGGTCCGTCGGCGATCTCCGCGCCCGGTTGCAGATAGCCGTAACCGGTTTCCGGACGATCCGGCACGGCGCCGATCGTCACCAGGTAGCGGCCGTGGCCGGCGAGCGACGCCGCCTCTCGGAGCCGCTCGAGCAGCGCGGGCTCGGGTTCGATGCGATGGTCTGCGTGGAGCGAGACGAGCACGGCGTCGGGATCGGCACGGAGCGTCTCGTGCGCCGCCCATGCGAGGACCGGGGCGGTTCCACGCGCTTCGGGCTCGATCAGGTAGCTCTCGGGCGGCAGGTCCAGCACCCTTCGGAACGGGCCCATGAGGTGGGGGCCGGTGAGTACCCGCACGCGCGCGTCCGGAACGAGGCCGCGGGCCCGCCGCACGGTGTCGCCGATGAGCGGGTGCTCCGACGCCAGCGGCAGAAGCTGCTTGGGCCGCGCCGGCGTGCTCGCCGGCCAGAAGCGTGAGCCGATCCCGCCCGCGAGGATCGCGACCCAGAGGTGGTCAGCGGGCCAGGAGCGCATCGAGCCGAGCGAGGAGTTTCTTGGGGCTGAACGGCTTCGTCACGAACGCGGCCGCCCCGAGCGCCATCGCCTCCTGGCGGTCCGTGTCCTGGCCCTTGGCGGTCAGGACCACGACCGGAACGCCCGCCCGCGCGGGCATCGAGGAGAGCGCCTCGAGCAGGTCGAGCCCCGTGTGCCCGGGCATCATGAGGTCGAGCAGGACGAGGTCGTAGCGGACCGTCTCGTCGCGGAGCCGCTCGAGCGCCTGCACGCCGTCTTCCACCTCGTCGACGCGGTAGCCCGAGGCGTCGAGCATCGTGAGCAGCACCCGCCGGATGTGCGGCTCGTCGTCGGCCACCAACACGCGTGGTCGGCTCGTGTCTTCGTCCGCGTGTGGGGCCATGCAACGATCTCCTGCGCAGCTCCGAAGGTGAGGCGCGGGAACCTACCCGCCGGATGGTGTAAAGTCAAGGAACGATGCGGGTTTTCGGGGTTGACACCTCTCCGCCGCCGCCGGTACGATTCTCGACTGTCCGGCTCACTCCTGCCAGGCCTCGGCCTTCCGATATGATCCCTGTCAGACGCTCCACCCTCCTCGCGGGCCTCGCGCTCGCCGCGACCGCGGTCGTGGCCGGCGCCTGCGACGACGATCCCTTCGGACTCGACGATTGGATCGCCAACCCGACGGAGTTGATCCTGTACTCGCTGGACAGGCCCGAGCTCAACCTGCCGTCGGGGGCGAACCTCTACCAGAAGTTCACCCTCCGGCTCGAGTCGCCGACGGCGAGTGGCAACTGGGACATCGCGCTCGATACCCGTGACGGCCACCTCGTCTTCCTCGATCCGACCTCACTGGGCATCGAAGGATCGACCGTGCGCATCGCCACGTTCCCGAACACGAGCTTCGAGGCCGTTCGCGAGGCGCCCTCCGACAGCACCCGCTACGTCACCGACGAGCCGGTGCCCGTGTCGGTGAACACGGTCTACGTGGTGCGCACCAACCTGTACCCGGGTCCCTTCGGTCAGCGCTGCTTCTTCTATTCGAAGCTCGAGCCGCTGGTGGTGGACGTGGAGGGTGGTACGGTGGAGTTCGTGGTCGACACGAACCCGATCTGCCGCGACCGCGACCTGGTTCCTCCGGACGACGACTGACGGTCGATGCTCGATCTGCGCCGCCTGCGCGAGGACGCCGCCTCCGTCCGCGCCGCGCTGGAACGCCGTGGACCCGGGTTCGGCCCGGCGCTCGACGAGCTGCTCTCACTCGACGAGATCCGTCGAGCCGGGCTCACCGAGGTGAACGAACTGAAGGCCGAGCGGAACGCGGCCAGCAAGGAGATCGGCGCGCGGAAGCGGGCGGGTGACGACGCCGAGGCGCTGATTCTCGAGATGCGTCGGGTCGGCGACGAGATCGAGGCCATCGACCGCCGCGTGGCCGACGCGGAGGCCCGCATCGACGAGTTGCTCTTGGAGCTGCCCAACACGCCGCTCGACGAGGTGCCGACGGGCGGCGAAGAGGCCAATCAGGTCGTCGCGAGCTGGGGCGAACCCCGCGTGTTCGACTTCGAGCCGCGCCCGCACTGGGAGCTCGGCGAAGGTCTCGGCATACTGGACCTCGCCGCGGGTGCCCGCGTGTCCGGATCCGGTTTTCCGGTTCTTCGTGGCGCGGGTGCGCGCCTGCAGAGGGCGTTGATCACGTTCTTCCTCGACACGCACGGCGAGCGGCACGGCTACGAGGAGTTCCGCGTGCCGTACCTGGTCACGCGTGAGAGCATGACCGGAACCGGACAGCTTCCGAAGTTCGCCGAGGAGTCGTACCTGACCGAGCGCGACGACCTGTGGCTGATTCCGACGGCCGAGGTGCCGCTCACCAATCTGAACCGTGACGAGCTGCTCGACGGAGACCGCCTTCCGCTCCGCTACACCGCATGCACCCCGTGCTTCCGGCGCGAGGCGGGGGCGGCCGGCAAGGACACCCGTGGGCTGTTGCGCGTGCATCAGTTCGACAAGGTCGAGCTGGTTCGGTTCGAACGGCCCGAAGCGAGCCGCGAGGCGCTCGAGGTACTGACCGGCGAGGCCGAATACCTGCTCCGTGCGCTCGGCCTGCCGCACCGCCGGCTTCTGCTCGCCACCGGAGACCTCGGGTTCTCGGCGGCGATGACCTACGACCTCGAGGTGTGGGCTCCGGGCGTAGAGCGCTGGCTGGAGGTCTCGAGCTGCTCGACCTTCACGGACTACCAGGCCCGCCGGGCCAACCTTCGTTTCAGGCCGGCCCCGGGCGAGAAGCCCGAGTTCGCCCACACCCTGAACGGCTCCGGCCTCGCGCTGCCGCGCGTGGTGGCGGCGCTGCTCGAGCACTACCAGGAGCCCGACGGCTCGGTCACCGTGCCGGACGCGCTCCAGCCGTACTTCGGCGCCCCGAAGATCACGGCGCCCCCCGGCGCGTGAGGTTCTCGCGGTGGCCGGTGCTCCTGGCCACGCTGTTCCTCGTGCTGCTCGGCTGGTACCTGCTCTACACCCAGCAGATCGTCGAGTCGCTGCGTTCGAACTCGGAGACGTTGGCGGAGATCTACGAACAGGTGCAGGGCGCCAACGTGTCGATCGATCCCGCGCAGGTCGACAACGCGCTCTTCCGGCTGCAGGAGGTGGTGCTCGAGTCCGGACTCCCGGTGGTCCTCATGGGCGCCGGCGACACCGTGCTGGCCGTCGAGAACCTTCCTTTCCGGGTCGACATCGCGACACCGGAGGGGCAGGCCCGCGTCCTTGAGTACGTCGAGCGTCTCGACGCGCGCAACCCACCGGTCGGCGATCCGAACTTCGTGCACATCCACTACGGAGACGTTCCGGAGCTGCGGCGACTCCGTTGGATTCCGTGGCTGCAGGCCTCCGGGCTCCTGCTCACCGTGCTGGTGGGCTTCACGGTGATCCGGTATCAGAGGCGCGCCGAGGCGGAGCGCGCGTGGACGGCCATGGCGAGGGAGCTGGCGCACCAGCTCGGCACACCGATCTCGTCGCTGCAGGGCTGGCTCGAGGTCCTTCGCCTGCCCCCTGGTGAGCGCCCGGGCGACCTCGGCGAGGGAGAGATCGCGAACGCGCTCGCCGACGATCTCGTGAGGCTCGAGCGCATCAGCCACCGCTTCGAGTTGATCGGCCGCGAGTCGGAGCTCGAACGCCTTTCGCTCGAGCGAGTGGTCGGCGAACTCGAACGGTACCTGCACGCGCGGCTCCCGCGCTTCGGCAAGGGCGTGCGGCTCGTGGTGGAGATCCCCCCCGAGGTCCCGCCCGTGATGGGCAACCAGGTGCTGCTCACCTGGGCGCTGGAGAACGTCGTCAAGAACGCCCTCGACGCGCTCGCCGGCGAAGGCGGGGTGATCCGCATCGGCGCGAAGCCGGCCGACGGCGGGCGGGTCGTGCTGCGCATCTCGGACACGGGGCCGGGCGTCGACCCCGACATTCGCGACCGCATCTTCGACCCCGGCGTCTCGACGAAGAAGGGCGGATGGGGGGTCGGGCTCGCGCTCACCCGCCGCATCATCGAGGGCGTGCACGGAGGGCGCATCGAGCTATTGGACGGGCGCGGCCGAGGGGCGACCTTTGAGATTCGACTTCCCGCCGCCGCCACCGATCAGCCCACGCCGCCGTCGTGACCCCCGAGTCCACCACCCACGCGCCGTACCTCGACACCCTCAACCCCGAACAGCGCCTCGCCGTCGAGCACGTGCACGGCCCGGCGCTGGTTCTCGCCGGCGCGGGCTCCGGCAAGACCCGCGTGCTGACGACCCGCATCGCCCACCTGGTGCAGGAGCACGGTGTGCCGCCCGAGCGGATTCTCGCCGTGACCTTCACCAACAAGGCCGCCGGCGAGATGCGCGAGCGGGTCGGATCGCTGCTCGGCGGCGAGCCGCGGGGCATGTGGATCGGCACCTTCCACGCGCTCGGTGCGCGCATCCTGCGCCGTCACGCGGAGCGCCTCGGATGGACGTCGACCTTCACCATCTTCGACGCTGAACAGAGCCTGCGGCAGGTCAAGCGCACGCTCGAGGCGCTCGACATCGACCTCAAGCGCTTCAACCCCAAGGCCGTACGGGGCATGATGTCGGCAGCCAAGAACCAGCTCGTGAACCCCGCGGCCTTTCACGAGGAGCACAGTGGGGGCTTCGACCTCTTCGCCCGCACCGTCGCCAAGGTCTATCCGGAGTACCAGCGCGCCCTGCGCGAGCAGAACGCGTTCGATTTCGACGACCTGCTCGTGAAGCCGGTCGAGCTCTTCGAGCGCGACGAGTGGGTCCTGCGCGGCTATCGAGACCGCTTCGCCTTCCTTCTGGTCGACGAGTACCAGGACACGAACCAGGCGCAGTTCCGCTTCCTGGAGCTTCTGGCCGAAGACCACCGCAACCTCATGGTGGTGGGCGACGACGACCAGAGCATCTACGGATGGCGGGGCGCCGACGTGCGGAACATTCTCGGCTTCGAGCAGACCTTTCCGGGCGCCGCCGTGGTCCGGCTCGAGCAGAACTACCGCTCCACCTCGGTGATTCTCGACGCGGCCAACGAGGTCATCGCGCACAACGTCGAGCGGAAGGGCAAGACGCTGCGTACCGACCGCACCGGCGGCGAGAAGGTCACCCTGGTCGAATGCGCGGACGAGGTCGACGAGGGGCGGTGGGTCGCCGACGAGGTCCGGGCCCGCTACGAAAACGGCCCGGCGCTCCACACCTACCGCGATTTCGCCGTGCTGTACCGCACGAACGCACAGTCGCGCGCGCTCGAAGACGCGTTCCGGGTCCGGGGGATTCCCTATCAGATCGTGGGGGGCGTACGGTTCTACGAACGCCGCGAGATCCAGGACGTGCTCGGGTACCTTCGGCTGATCTCGAATCCCCTCGACGAAGACGCCTTCCAGCGCGTGGTCAACTACCCGCGCCGGGGCATCGGCGGCACGAGCCTCGAGCGGCTGGTGACGTTCGCGCGCGAGAAGGGCATCGGGCTGCTCGAAGCCGCGTCCGTCGCCACCACGGCGCCCGACGTGCCGACGGCGGGGGGGCGGGCGCTCGAGGCGTTCGCCGAGTTCGTATCGACCTGGTCGGCGCGCGCGAGCCAGGTTCGGGTGGGAGTGCTGCTCGAAGAACTGGTCGAGGCGCTCGACCTCTACCAAGCGCTCGAAGACGAGGGGCCCGAGGGCGAGGATCGCGCCGACAACGTGCGCGAGTTGATCGCGGGGGCGCTCGATTTCGATCGCGAGCTCTTCACCGAGCTCGACCCCGACGAGGTGGACGCCTTCACCGAACTCGACCTCTTCCTGCAACGCGTGGCGCTGGTCGCCGACGTGGACCGGCACGACCCGGACGCCGACACGGTGACCCTGATGACGCTCCACAACGCGAAGGGGCTCGAGTTTCCGGTGGTATTCATCACCGGCCTCGAAGACGGCCTCTTTCCGCTTTCACGCGCCTACGATGAACCGGCCGCGCTCGAAGAGGAGCGTCGCCTGTTCTACGTGGGCATCACGCGCGCGATGGACAAGCTCTACCTGTGTCACGCGCGGCAGCGGCGTCGCGCGGGGGAGTTCATGTACGGGCGCCTCAGCTCGTTCGTCGAGACGATTCCGGATGCGCTCCTGGAGACCCGTGAGACGCCCTCCGTCGGGGCTTCGAGCAGCTCGACCCCGCACCGCCGGCGCCCGCGGTTCCGCGACGAGACCGAGGGTGACTACATACCGGACCGCACGCTCGAGGCAGACGTCGACCAGGACGCGCCTCGTTACGTGAAGGGCGAGCGCGTGCTCCACGACACCTTCGGCAGCGGCCGTGTGGTCGAGGTCACCGGGTTCGGCAAGGACACCAAGGTGACCGTGGACTTCGACGAGGTGGGCCGAAAGCGCCTGCTCGTGCGCTACGCGCGCCTCGAGCGCGACTGGATGGCGTAGCAGCGGGAATCGGCGGCTCCTACGCCGAGGGCCTGCGCGGATTGCCGAACGGACCCTCGAGCGCAGGGGCGTGTCCCGGCTCGTCGGGCGCGCTTTCTTCGGCCGGGGCGTCGAAGGGCTCGAGTTCCTTCGCCTTCATCGCCGGCCAGTACACCAGCGGATCGTCGGGCATCGGAAAGAACTCCTCGGCCATGTCGTCCAGGAGCGCCGAGTCTTCGGCCGCGCCGTCGGCCATGGCGAGCCTCCGGACCTTCTTGGCGAGCCGAAGGTTGAGGTCGCCCACCGGGTCGAGTGCGGCCGGGGTCGAGCGTTGGCGGTGGCGCAGATAGTCGACCACCGAGTCGAACGAGAGCGCCAGGTAACGCGTGACGAGGTCGTCGGCGAGGTCGAAGCGGGACTTCCTGAGAACCTGCTCGAAGATCTGCCTCCAGCGGTCGTCGTCCTGGAAGCGGATCATGCCCCGGAAGATCCGACGGTTCGTGCGGAAGCTGAAGATCGTCGAGCTGAGTACGTGGTCGAAGAGCGCGTCCGCCTCGGAGTGGTCGTGGTCGGTCACGATCCGGCGGGCGCGACCCAGGTTCTCCTCGCCCACGTGCACGTCCATGCGGTGTTCCCAATACGTGTGCCCGATCGCCGCGGTGGTCGAGGTCAGCAGCAGCTGGCGGGGCACGTACAGGTTGTGCGCCACGGTGTCCGCCGCGAGGTGGGCGAGGTACCCATAGCCGACGGCGGCGAGGGGCTCGCTTCCGGCCGAGGCGAGAATCTCTTCGCCCACGTGCCAGTTGTGGCAGTGGCGCCCTTCGGGCACGTACTTCTTCGCGAGCGAGATGTCGGCCGCGACCGAGCCGTAGAGAAAGTGGATCGGGTATCGCTCGAGGAGCGCGCGGACCGCGGGCGGAAGCAGGTAGAGCGACCCCAGGACGAGCTCACCGAGCGCGATGTGCGTGCCCGGTCCCCAGGCGGCGGCCTCGACCGGGGTGAGCAGCAGCCACGCGAAGGCGACGAGCACCCACCCGGCCATGCCCGTCACTCGGCCGGCGTCAGGGGTGGAGGCGGGCGCTCGTCGTCGGCCGCCTGGTCGCGCGTTCGCGCGGCGTGTCGCGGAGCCCCGAGGGTGCGCGCTCCCTCCCGGAAGCCCCGTACCGCCGAGGCCGTGTCGATGAAGACGTCCTCGGCTTCGCCCTGCACGACCTCCATCAGCGCGTTGAACTCGTCGATGCGCGCCTCCATGTGGTCGGATGCTTGTTGGAGCCGTGCCGAAAGCGCCTTCACGGATGCGTTGAGCTGCTCCACGTCGGTCCGCACCGCGGCCGAGATGAACTCCACATTGGCCGCGATGCCGTGTGCGCGCTCGAGCACCGGCCCGGCCTTCTCTTCGAGGCCGCGCGAGACGTCGCGCAGTGCTCGGCCGACGGCGCGGATCTGGAAGAGCAACATCACGAGCACGAGGACCGAGACCAGCGAGAGCACACCGAGCAGGATGAGCGCGATGTCCGCCGCCGTCGAGACGCCGCTCGCGCTCCCGCTCTGGAGCGGGAGGAAAGCGAAAAGTGCGTTGAGGTGCATGGGTTCAGCTTACACCGGAAGGGTCCGGGAGGGCCACCCGCCGAGTCGTCGGTCGAGTCGGCCGCCGGGGCGTGCCGCTCATGGCGCCGTCTCCTCGGCCTGGGCCTCGGGAGGAGGCGCCGCGTCGTGGCGCCGGAGCGCTTCCGCCTCGGCGCGCTCCTCGTCGCCTTCCTGGAGTGCCTGTTCGACGCGGGGCGAGATCTCGCCTGCGCGCCGGAGCACGTGCACCGTGAGAATCGGCCCGACCAGCTCGGACACGATCACGCCGAGGACGACCACGGCGAAGAGGAGCGGCACCACCTCCACGCCTCGCACCTGAACCTCGGACGGCCCGAGCACGAGCACCAGCGAGAGCGCCATGGCGAGCGAGAGACCCCCCTGCGGCAGGAGTGCGAGCCCCATGCGGCGGGGCACCGCGATCGGAAGCTTCACCACGCTCAGGAGCAACGCCGACGAGGCCACCTTTGCGGCGGCCCGGACCAGCACGTACGCCGCCGCGAGCGGGAGCGTCCACCAGGTGTTCGGCGCCAGGATCGCGCCGCAGAGCAGCAGGAGCACCACGTAGATGGGCTTCTCCCAACTGCCGAGGGTCCGGAAGATGCGCGTCCGGTCGCGCTCGGGCGCGAGGTTCGCGACCACCACTCCGAGCACTACCGAGGCGAAGAGCGGAGACACCTGCATCTGAAGGGCGCCCCCCGAAACCAGCGCGGAGATCCCCAAGAGATAGAGCACGAGTTCGTCGCGACCCGGGCGCAGCCGCACGACCCAGAGGAAGAGAATGCCGCACACGATGCCGAGCCCGAGACCGGCCAGCGCCCAGAAGACGCCCCCTGCGAGGCCGTAGTCGGCCAGGACGCGCGTGCCGTGGAACGACGCGTAGGTGAGGTGCAGGGCCAGGATTCCGACGACACCGTCGACCGACGCGACGAAGAAGAGAAACTGCCGCGCGGGGCCACGCACGAGGAAGTTCGACGACACCATCGCGATCGCGGCCGGCGTCGAGATGGCCGCGGTGGCCGCCGCGCCGAGCACCATGGCGGCGGCCGTCGAGCTCGTGAAGCCGAGCTGGCGCGTGGCCAGCAGGCCTACGCCGACGCAGGCGCCGAAGGTGAGCACCGCCTGGCCGAGCGCGATGACGAAATGCCGGGCGGGAAAGCGCCGGACGGTGTCGGGGTCGAGTTGGAGCCCGACGAGCACACCGACCCACCCGAGCCCCAGCCCGACGAGCGGGTAGAGGCTCGCCACCGCGTCTTCGCCGAACATGCCGAGCACGCTCGGTCCGAGAAGAAAGCCGAGAAAGAGGAAGTGGATACCCGTGCGGAACAGCAGCCGCGGCCCGGCCGGCACGCGCTGTGTGGAAAACGAGAAGCGCGCCCCGAGCAGGGCGAGGAGGATCAGAACGAGCGTCGAGAGGACGGGATCCATGGACGGGTGCGCCGGAGCGCCGCCTCAGCCTTCCTTGTCGCGCCCCAACTCGGGCGCGAGGCCCACGACCCGCGTCACGGGGAGCGCGAAGGCGATGCCGGTGGCGGGGTCTTCGAGGTTGCCCGCCACGTCCTGGAGGAGCGCGAGCGCCGGATCGACCTTCTCGTCCGAGACGACCGAGAAGATGGTGCGGTTCTGGGGCCGCGAGCCTGAAAGGAGCGTCTGCAGCCCCGCGAAGATCGGAATGTCGTGCGAGAGCAGACGGCCCATGCCCTCGCTGCTGATGATGGTTGCTCCGGTGATGCCGAGTTCGAGATACCCCGAAAGGATCTCGTCGACCTTCTCGGGGTCGTTGATGACCGCGATCAACAATTGCATGGAAGCCTCGTTCTCAAACGTGCTGCTCGTCGACGCGGCGAATGATCTCGACCGCACGCTCGGCGTCGGCGGCCGCGTGGAGTTCGTCCAGAAAGCCCGGATGCCGCGCCAGCCGGCAGATTCGGGCGAGGAGCTTGATGTGTTCGCTCTCGTGGCCGGGGCGAGACAGCAGCAGAAAGAAGACCTTCACCGGGTCGGTGCCCTCCGGCCCGAAGGCGACGGCCTTCGACGCGACGGCGACCATCAGGACCGGCTCGCCCAGGCCCTCGACCGCGGCGTGCGGCACCGCGACGCCCTGGCCCAGGACCGTCGTGTGCACGTCTTCGCGGCGGGCCAGCGCGTCGGCCACCGAAGAGGCCGACGCCACGACGCCGTGCTCGGCGAGATGCGCGGCGAGCGCTTCCAGCGTTTCGGCGCGGCCGTCCGCCTCGAAACCGGTGACCACGAGGTCGGCGCGCAGAAATGCGTTGAGCCGCATGGGACCGATGCCGAGCGTGAGCGGGTTGGGTGCCTCGCGATGCGCGACGACGCCCGGGAGCCTGATCGTAGGCGCCCGCGCGCAGGGGTGTCAAGGCGCAGCCCGGCGCGGTTGCTCGGCCGGTCGCGTTGCCGGTACCTTGGGGATTCCCTCTCCGATTCCTCTCGCGCCCCGCCATGTCCACCTTCGTCGTCGAGGGCGGCCGCCCTCTGAGCGGCCACATACGACCGGCCGGAAACAAGAACGCCGCGCTGCCGTGCCTCGCGGCCACGCTCCTCACCGCGGAGCCGGTCACCCTCGAGAACGTGCCCCGCATTCGCGACGTCGAGACCCTCGCCGAGATCATCGCCTCGCTCGGGGCCGACGTTCGGTGGACCGACACGAACACCGTTCGGGTCGACGCGTCGGGGGTCACCGTGGGGCGGGTGAACCGGGAGATGGCCGCGCGCATTCGCGCGTCGCTCCTGCTCGCCGGTCCGCTGCTGGCGCGCTTCGGCGAGGTTCAGCTACCGCCGCCCGGGGGCGACGTCATCGGGCGACGCCGCATGGACACGCACTTCCTCGCCTTCGAGGCGCTCGGAGCGACCGTCGAGCTCGACCAGGACTTCCGCATTCGGGCGAAGGGCCTCGAGGGGAGGGACATCTTTCTCGACGAGCCCTCGGTGACCGGCACGGAGAACGCCGTGATGGCGGCGTCGCTGGCCCGCGGCACGACCATCTTTCGAAACGCGGCCGCGGAGCCCCACGTACAGGACCTGTGTCACCTGTTGAACGCCATGGGCGCCAAGATCGGCGGCATCGGCACGGGGCACCTGCGCATCGAGGGCGTGAAGGAGCTCGGTGGCGCGCGCTTCCGTATCGGCGCCGACCACATCGAGACGGGCTCGTTCATCGGGCTGGCGGCGGTCACCGGAAGCGACCTCCTGATCGACGGAGCGCCGATCGAACACCTCGACTCGACGCTGATCGGCTTCCGGCGTCTCGGAGTGGAGTGTTCGGTCGAGGGCGGCGGATTGCGTGTGCACGGAGACCGGGAGCACGTGATACGGCAGGACGCCTTCGGCGCGGTGTCGAAGGTCGATGACGGGCCGTGGCCCCAGTTTCCGGCGGACCTGACCTCGATCGCGCTGGTGACGGCCACGCGCTGCAGGGGCACGATCCTGATTCACGAGAAGATGTTCGAGTCGCGCATGTTCTTCACCGACAAGCTCGTTTCGATGGGGGCACGTATCATTCTTTGCGACCCGCACCGGGCCGTGGTGGTCGGACCGTCCGAGCTGCGCGGCTCCACGGTGGAGAGCCCGGACATACGGGCGGGCATGGCGCTGCTGATCGCCGCACTGGGTGCCGAAGGACGTAGCGAGATCCACAACATTCGACAGATCGAACGCGGGTACGAACGCATCGACCAGCGGCTGCGGGCCCTTGGCGCGTCGATCGAGCGGCAGGAACCCTGAACCGGGACGAGACGATGAGCGACCAGGATCCGAGAGAGGGCGCCCGGGGCGCCGAGGGGGCGGGCGAGGGCGAAGGCACGGGGGGCACCGGCGACACCGGCGGTGCGCGGTCCAGGCGCGAGCGCATGTCGGAGGGATTTCACCGTGGGCTCGGCGTGCTGTCGGCCTTCAAGGAGGCCCTTGAAGAGACGATTCAGGAAGCGCGTGAGCGGGGCGACCTGAGCACCGACCGTGCGCGTGACGTCATGCGCGGGGCCATGGATCGGGCGCGCGAGGCCACCAGCGAGGCGAGGGAGCGCTTCGATTTCGTGTCTCAACAGGAGTTCGATGCCCTCGCGCGCCGTGTCGAGGCGCTCGAAGCGCGGCTCCGGGAGCGGGGGGACTCCGCGTAGCGCCCGACCCCCGTCCTTGAACAAGGGTGGGGTCTCGTCTATATTGTGGGCTCGGACGCGCCGCCCTTGGCGGGCGGTTCTTCGAAGTGGGGGAGCGGTTCGCCCCCGCTTTTTTATTCGGTATGGTCCATGTCGGCCGGTGGGGCCGGGGAGTGGCTCGATGGCGAAAGCGATCCCCGAAGTCGCCCGGGAACTCGAGTCCCGGGTCGCAGCCCTCGGCTACGAACTGGTCGACGTGGAGTGGGCCGGGAGCGCCCGCAGGCCGATCGTCCGGGTGCGGATCGACGTGCCGGTCGACAGCGACCGGGCCGCGATCGGTGTGGACGATTGCGCGAAGGTGAGCCGGGGGCTCGAGAGCTGGATGGACGAGCTCGAGGGGCTGCCGGAGCGCTACGTTCTCGAAGTCTCGTCGCCGGGCGTCGATCGTCCGCTGACCAGGCGTCGGGATTTCGAGCGCTTCGCCGGCGAACAGGTGGCGGTGAAGGGAGACGGTGTGCTCGCGGGGCGGGCGCGTCGCCTCGAGGGCGAGCTCGTTGGGCTCGCCGAGGACGCCGGGGGGCGGGAGCACGTGTCGCTCCGGCTTCCGGGTGGGGAAGTCGTCGAGATTCCCCGGGACGAGATCGTGGGAGCCCATCTGGTCTTCCGCTGGTCGTGAGCACGGGTTCAGGCATCGAGAGGCACACATGGCGAACGCCGGACAGATCGTGGCGGCCCTCCGAGACATCGGGGCCACGAAGGACCTGTCACCGGACGAGGTTCAGGAGCTCCTCAAAGAGGGAATCCTGGCCGGTCTGGTGAAGCTCTATGGTCCGAACGTCGAGGCCGAGATCGGCATCGACGAGGCCACGGGCGAGTTCGACATCGTGGTGCTGCGACGGGTCGTTCAGGAGGTCGAGGACCCCTCGAGCGAGATCTCGCTCGAGGAAGCCCGGTGGGACGATCCGGGCTTCGAGGTCGGTGACATCATGGAGATTCCGGTCGAGTTCGGACAGTTCGGGCGGAACGCCGTCATGGCCATGAAGCAGCGCATCGTCCAGCTCGTGCGGGAGAACGAGCGGGACCGCATTCGCGACGAGTTCGCGGGGCGCGTGGGAGAGCTGCTCTCGGGCGAGGTCCAGCAGATCGAACGCGGCAAGATCGTGGTGCTCCTCAACCGGGCCCGCGACGCCGATGCGATCATTCCCTGGAAGGAGCAGAACCCGCGCGAGCGGTTCCGGCAGGGCGACCCGATCCGGGCCGTACTCAAGAAGGTCGAGGAGTCTCCCAAGGGGCCGCGCATCATCCTTTCGCGCGCCGACCCCCTCTTCGTGGCCGCGCTCTTCAACCTCGAGGTGCCCGAGATCCATCAGGGCATCGTCGAGATCAAGGAGATCGCGCGCGAGGTCGGGGGGCGCACCAAGATCGCGGTGCACAGCCGAGACGAGGCGATCGATCCGGTCGGCGCCTGCGTGGGGCTCAAGGGGTCCCGCGTCCAGGCGGTCGTGTCGGAGCTCGGTGGTGAGCGCATCGACATCGTGCCGTGGCACCCCGAGCCGGAGGTGTTCGCGCGTCGGGCGCTGGCGCCCGCACGGGTTTCGCGGGTCGTGTCCGACGCGTCGCGCCAGGTCATCACGGCGATCGTCGACGAGGACCAGCTCTCGCTCGCCATCGGCCGGAACGGCCAGAACGTTCGGCTCGCCTCGCAGCTCATCGGGTGGCAGATCGATCTGTACGGCTCGCGCGAGTGGCTCGAACGGGGCGAAGAATTCCCGCTCTTCGGCGAACGCGACGACGAACAGTACGAGACCGCGGATTTCCCGCTTTCCGAGCTGGATATCGCGGCATCGGCCCTTTCGGCCCTCGAGGCCGCCGGGTACAATACCTTTCTCGACATCATCGACCTCGAGCGGGCTGATTTCCTCGGGACGGAAGGACTTACCGAGGCCGACGCGGACCGGCTCCTCGAGATCATCGATGAGCTGACGGTGGTGGAGGAAGCGCCGGTCGAAGACGACGGCGACGACAGTGAGGAAGGTGACGACGCCGACGAGAGCGACGACGGCGACGATGAGGGCGAAGAGAACGACGTCGCCGTGGACACCGACGCGTCGGGTGACGAAGAGCCCGAGCAGGGCTGAGCAGCTTCAGCTGCTCGGTTTGGCGCAGCGGGCGGGGGCCGTGGTTCGCGGCACCGACGCGGTCCGACGCGCCCTGCGCGCGGGCGCGGTCCATCTGGTCCTGGTAGCCGCCGATGCGGCGCCGGGCCAGCTGGGCAAGATCGAGGGGCTCCTGCGACAGCGGGGGATCCCTCGTATCGTCTCGGGGGACCGGGCGCAGCTGGGTGGAGCGCTCGGGTCCGCGCCATTGAGCGCGGTAGGAGTGACAGATCGTGGATGGGCGGATCGGCTTCGGGCGAAGCCGGACGCATCGGCGGAGCGGCGTTGAGCCGCACCGCGAGCTTCGGAGGACGACAGGACGTATGCAGGTAGCACAGCTAGCGAAGGACCTGAAGGTCGAGCCGGACGTGATGGTCCATCTCCTTCGTGAGATGGGCATCGCGGTTTCCGGTCCACGTGCGCAGGTGTCCGACGCCGATGCGGCGCGGGTGCTCGCGCGGGTGGAGCGGGAGCGTCGTGCCGGTAAGAAGGACGCCACCGAGGCGGTCGAGGCCGCCATCGAAGAGGCGTCGGCCGGTCCTCGCCGTCGCCGTCGTCGTCGGTCCGAGCCGGAGCCGGAGACCGAGCCGGCGGTCGACGAGGAGGCCGAGGAGCCCGAGGCGGCGCCGCTCGTGGACGAAGAAGCGGCGCCCGAGGTCGACGAGGCCGAGGAGACCACGGAGGTCGAGGAGTCGCCCGTCGAGGAGATCGCGGCCACGGCCGAACCCGCGGCCGAGCCGGTCGACGAGGAAGCGGTCGAGGAAGTCGAGGCGGCGGAGCCCGCGGTCGAGGAGGCCGAGGTCGACGAGGTCGAGACCCCCGAGCCCGACGAAGCTGCGGAAGAGATCGCGGCCCGGGCCAAGCCCGAGCCTGCGGCGCCGAGCAAGCCCCAGCCGGCGCGACGCGGTGCGCCCGACGGGCCCGTCCGGGTCATTCGCAAGCCCACTCCGGCGGCCAGTGCGGGGCCGGGCGGCACGGTCCGTATCCAGGCGGAGGGCTACACCTCCGACGGGCGCCGGAAGCGCAAGGACAAGAAGAAGAAGCGGGGCAGGGTGGACCAGGACGCCGTGCAGGAGAACCTGCAGCGCGTCATGGCCGAGATCAAAGGCGGCGGGGGCGGCGGCAAGAAGCGGCGCCGCCGCGGCGAGCGTGTCTCGCAGGAGGAGCAGGAGCTCCGCGAGATGGAGCAGGAGGAGCAGCGGGAGCGCGAGGCGAAGACCGTTCGCGTGAACGAGTTCCTCACCGTGGCGGAGCTCGCCGAACTGATGGACGTACCCGCGGCGCAGATCGTGGGTGCGGCCTTCAAGAATCTCGGCCTGATGGTCACGATCAACCAGCGCCTCGACTTCGACCAGATCGAGCTCCTGCTCGACGAGTTCGGATTCAGCGCCGTGCGCGAAGAGGACTACGCGGCGGTCGGCGAAGAGGAGGATGAGGTCGAGGACGAGGCGTCACTTCGACCCCGTCCGCCCGTCGTGACCGTGATGGGTCACGTCGACCACGGAAAGACCCTCCTGCTCGACCGCGTTCGCAAGACCAACGTCGTGGCGGGCGAGGCCGGAGGCATCACCCAGCACATCGGCGCCTACCACGTCGAGCTGCCCGACGAGCGGAGCATCACCTTCCTCGACACCCCCGGCCACGCGGCCTTCACCGCCATGCGCGCCCGGGGCGCCGATATCACGGACATCGTGATTCTGATCGTCGCGGCCGACGACTCGGTCATGCCACAGACGATCGAGGCGATCAGCCACGCCAAGAACGCGGGCGTGCCGTTGATCGTCGCGGTCAACAAGGTCGACCTGCCCGCGGCCAACCCGGGCAAGGTGAAGCAGGAACTGCTGCAGCACGACGTGCAGGTGGAGGACTTCGGCGGCGACGTGCTGTGCGCCGAGATCTCGGCGAAGACGGGACAGGGCATCGATGATCTGCTCGAGAAGGTCCTGCTCCAGGCCGAGATCCTCGAGCTCAAGGCCAATCCGGACCGGGAAGCCCAGGGTACCGTCATCGAGGCGCAGCTCGACGTCGGCAAGGGCCCGGTCGTCACGGTGCTCGTCCAGAAGGGCACGCTCCGGGTCGGAGACGACTTCCTCGTCGGCTTCTACGACGGGCGGGTGCGCGCCATGCTCGACGAGCGTGGCAAGCCGGTGAAGATGGCCGGTCCGGGGATCCCCGTGCAGATTCTGGGCACCGGGGGTGTGCCGCAGGCCGGAGACGTGCTGCAGGTGATGGACGCGGACCGTGCGGGCGAAGTCGCGCAGAGCCGGCAGCGGCTGGAGCGCGAGAAGCAGCTCCGCATCAAGGACCGCGGCTTCAAGCTGGGCGATTTCGGCAAGCTTGCCGAGGCCGGGAAGGTCAGCACCCTTCCGCTCATCATCAAGGGTGACGTGGACGGCTCGGTCCAGGCCGTGGCCGACGCCCTCGAGCAGCTCGGGACCGATGAGGTCGAGGTACAGGTCGTGCACCGCGCCGTGGGTGCCGTGAACGAGTCCGACGTGCTTCTGGCCGAGACCGCGGGGGCCGTGATCATCGGCTTCCGTGTGCGCCCCGACGCGAACGCGCGCCAACTCGCCGAGCGGCAGGGCGTCGACATCCAGACCTACGACGTCATCTACAACGCGGTGGACGACGTACGGGCCGCCCTCGAGGGCATGCTCTCGCCCGAACAGCGCGAAGAGGTGCTCGGCGCGGCCGAAGTGCGCGAGATCTTCAAGGTCTCGAGGGTCGGCACGATCGCGGGCTGCTACGTGACCGAAGGCACCATCGAGCGGAAGGCTCGGGCGCGTGTCGTGCGCGACGGCATCGTCGTCTACGACGGCGAACTCTCGTCGCTCAAGCGCTTCAAGGACGACGCCCGCGAAGTGCGCGAGGGCTTCGAATGCGGTATCGGCATCGCCAACTTCAACGACATCAAGGTGGGCGACGTCATCGAGTGCTACCGGGTCGAAGAGGTGGCACGCACCCTCGCGGGGTAAGCCTGCCGGCGGAGCCGTGATCGTCGCCGTTCAGAGCTTCTCGCTCGAGTTGCCGGGCTGCCGCTCGCTCAAGGACAAGCGTATGGTGGTGCGTTCGCTGAAGGACCGCATTCGGCAGCGCTTCAACGTTTCGGTGGCCGAGACCGGCGCGCAGGACCGCTGGAGCAGCGCCGAGCTCACCGTCGCGCTCGTGAGTCACGACCGCGGGCAGGCGGACCAGCTGCTCGATCGCCTCGACGCCTTTCTCGAACAGGACGGTCGCGTGGTGATCGGACCCGTCCGCCGCGAACTCTTCTGACGGATCCGCCATGGCCAACCGACGCATCGAGCGCCTCAACGAACAGCTTCGGCGCGAACTCGCGGAGCTCTTGAGAACACGGGCCCGCGACCCCCGGCTGAATGGCGTCACCGTCACCGGCGTGCGCGCCGCGCCCGACCTGACCCTCGCGCGAGTGGCGGTTCAGCTCGGAGGCGACGACGCCGAGCGCGCCGCCGCCCTCGAAGGGCTCGAAGCGAGCGCCCCGTTCCTGCGCCATCAGCTCGGGCAGGAGCTCCACATTCGCCGCGTTCCCGAGCTCGTCTTTCAGGAGGACCGCTCGCTCGAGCGCGCGCAGCGTATCGACGAGCTGCTCGACCAGGTGCGGCCCGAGGGCGGGTGGGAAGAGCGCGAGAGTGAGAGCGAGGAAGGCAGCGAAGTGGGCGGTGGGGAAGGCGACCACGGAGAGCCGGTGTGAGGGTACCGCCCGGGGGGGGCGTGCTCCCGGTGGAAAAACCGGTCGGGCCCACGTCGCACGACGTCGTGCGCGTGGCGCGGCGGGCGCTCGGCACGCGCCGGGTGGGCCACACCGGCACTCTCGATCCGTTCGCGTCGGGCCTCCTCCTGCTCGTGGTCGACGACGCCACGCGGCTCTCGCCCTACCTCACCGGGCTCGACAAGGAGTACGAGGCCGAGGCGCGGCTCGGGATCGAGACCGACACGCTCGACCCGGAGGGGGTGCCCGTCGCCTCCGGCGATGCGCTCGCGCTCGATCCCCACCGGGTCCGGGGGGCCGTCGCGTCGCTCGCCGGGCGCTCGTTGCAGGAACCTCCGGCGTACTCGTCCAAGAAGGTGGCGGGCGAAGCGGCGCACCGGCGGGTCCGCCGTGGCGAGGCCGTCGCGCTCGAGCCCGTGCCGATCACGGTGTACGAGATCGAGGCGACGAGGGTCGCGCTTCCGAACGTGTCCTTGCGGGTTCGGTGCGGCAGCGGCACCTACGTGCGCGCGCTGGCGCGGGACCTGGGGCGGGCGCTCGGGGTCGGCGCGCATCTGACCGCGCTTCGGCGGACGGCGGTGGGGGGATTCCGGGTGGCCGAGGCGCGCTCGCTCGCCGATCTCGAGGCGGGCGACCTCGGGGCGGCCTGGGTGACCCCGGACGAGGCCCTCGCCCGGGCTGGGCTTCCGCTCGTGCCGCTGGCCGAGGCCGAGGTCGAGGCGGTGACGCACGGCCGGAGCATCGCGCTCGGCGAGCGGGCGGCGCCAAAGGTCTCGCCGGTGGCGCTCGTCGACGCGTCGGGCCTGGTCGCGGTGGCCGAGGCCTCGGCCGACGGCTACCGCCCGCGCAAGGTCTTCCGTTCGCCGGTGGAAGCCCCATGAGCGGCTCCGCGGTCGATCCGTCGCTGCCCCCGGGCATTCCGCGGGATCGCGGGGCCGTGGTGACGGTGGGCACCTTCGACGGGGTGCACCGGGGGCACTGGGCGGTTCTCGACGAGATCCGACGCCGTGCGCGGGCGACCGGTCGACGCAGCGTGCTCCTCACCTTCCACCCGCACCCCCTTCGCATCGTCCGCCCCGAGCACGCCCCGCCGCTGCTCACCACGCCGCTGGAGAAGAAGGAGATTCTCGCCGAGAGCGGGTTGGACTTCGCCGTCTTCCTGCGCTTCACACCCGCGCTCTCGCGCTACGCGCCGGAGCGCTTCGTCGAGGAGATTCTCGTCGGGCGGCTCGGCGTCGAAGAGCTCGTCATCGGCTACGATCACGGCTTCGGCAAGGGGCGTTCGGGCGACGCGGACACCCTGCGGGGTCTGGGGGAGCGTTTCGGGTACACGGTCGACGTGGTGGCGCCCGTCGAGGTCGGCGGCGACGCGATCTCGTCGAGCCGTATCCGCCGCGCGGTGGCCGAGGGCCGCATGGCCGACGCGAGGGAGGGCCTCGGGCGCCCGTACAGTCTTCGTGGTCTCGTCGTGCGCGGCGACGGCCGTGGGCGCCAACTCGGGTTTCCGACGGCGAACCTCGGGGGGCTCGTGTCGGAGAAGCTCCTGCCACCCGAGGGCATCTACGCCGTGCGGGGCGTCACCCGTCGGGGTACGCACGACGGCGCGCTTCACCTCGGGCCGCGCCCGACCTTCCAGGGTGCGCCGCCGAGCATCGAGCTGCATCTCATGGACTTCGACGGAGATCTGTACGGCGAAGACGTGCGGGTCGATTTCGTCGAGCGCCTGCGCGACGTCCGGCCCTTCGCCACCGTCGAGGCCCTCATCGAGCAGATGCGCGACGACGTCGATCGCGCACGCGGGGTGCTGGCTGCCGAGGCCGCCACCGACAGGGACGCCCGCGCCTTGTCCGAAAGTGCCGACGGGGCTACCCTTAACGGCTGAGAGTCTGCGCGACGACCGCGCGGCCCGCTTCCCTTGCAGCACGAGACTCCTGCGGAGGCAACGTGAGTATCGCCAAGGACGAAATCATCAAGAAGTACCAGCTCCACGAGGGTGACGTGGGCAGCGCACCGGTTCAGGTCGCGCTCCTCACCGCCCGCATCGAGCACCTCAGGACCCACTTCGACGCGCACAAGAAGGACCATCACAGCCGGCGCGGCCTGCTCAAGATGGTCGGTCAGCGACGCCGACTCCTGGAGTACCTGAAGAACTCCGACGTGGAGCGTTATCGCGCCCTGA
>CBFGQV010000001.1:0-31252 GCA_965651045.1 uncultured bacterium | reverse complement strand
GCGCGGGGATGTCAACGGAACGGAGACCGGCGGCGGCGGCTGCAGGGGGGCGGGCCCGGCATGGGAGTTGGGGCCGGCGCGCGAGGAGCACCACCCGGCCCGCTCGGTAGGGCGCCTGTCGCAGGAACGTGAGCCCCGGCTGCGGGGTTCCTTCCGGCATGCACGTCCACGCGCACTTCTTCGCCACCTATCGTGAGCTGGTCGGCGCGCCCGCGCTCGAGGTCGAACTCGGCGAGGGGGCGACCGTCGCCGACCTGGTACGGGAGCTCCGAGGTCGGGGTGGATCGTTCGCGCGGCTTCCCGACGATCCGGCGGTCGCGGTGAACCTCGAACTCGCGCGGCCCGAGACGCCGCTCCGCCGCGGCGACGAGGTCGCGTTTCTGCCGCCGGTCGCGGGGGGCTGAAGGCGTGTACTCCGCGATCACCGACGCCCCGATCGAGCCCGAGGCCGTGCTCGCACAGGTGGGCGATGCGTCGGACGGCGCCGTACTCCTCTTCCTGGGCGTCGTGCGGAACCACGCCGACGAGCGACCGGTGCGCGGCATGCGCTACGAGGCCTACCGTGAGATGGCCGAGCGTGAACTCGCGGCCATCGCGGGTGAGGCGGCCGAGCGGCTCGGCACGGACCGGATCGCCGTGGTGCACCGCACCGGCGAACTCTCGATCGGGGAGCCCAGCGTCGCGATCGCCGTCTCGAGCCCCCACCGCGCCGAGGCCTACGACGCCTCTCGGTTCGTCATCGAAGCGATCAAGGCGCGGCTCCCGGTCTGGAAGCACGAGCACTACGCGGACGGTGCGTCGCGCTGGGTCGAGGGCGTCGACCCCCGCGAAGGGGCCCGCACGTGAACGGCGCCCTGCCGGTGCTGCGGGCGCCCATGGTCGACGGCTTCGGCCGACGCATCGAATACCTGCGCATCTCGGTCACCGACAAGTGCAACCTCCGCTGCGTCTACTGCATGCCGCTCGAGGGGCTCGACTGGCTCAAGCGCGACGAGATTCTGAGCTACGAAGAGATTCACGAGATCGTCCGCGTCATGGCGCCCCTCGGCCTTCGGCGCGTGCGCATCACGGGTGGCGAGCCGTTGGTGCGGCGCGATCTGCCCGAGCTGGTGCACATGCTGCGGCGGGTGCCGGGCATCGAAGACCTCTCGCTCTCGACCAACGCCGTGCTGCTCGAAGAGCACGCCGACGCGCTACGGGCCGCGGGACTCGACCGTGTGAACGTGAGCCTCGATTCGCTCCGGCCCGACCGGGTCGACGCGATCGCGCGCCGGCCCGGGTCGTTTCCGCGCATCATGGCCGGGCTCGACGCGGCCGAGCGCATGGGCTTCGCCCCGCTCAAGATCAACGTGGTGCTGATCGGCGGGCAGAACGACGACGAGATCGCCGACTTCGCCGCGCTCACCCGCGAGCGTCCGTGGCACGTTCGGTTCATCGAGTTGATGCCCACGGGCTCGAACCTCGAGATGTCACGCGACGAGTTCGTCTCGACCGACGAGGCGCTCCGGCGCGTGCGTTCCGTTGCCGAACTCGAACCGGCCGAGGGGCCGACGGGGAACGGTCCCGCGACGTACTACCGGTTCCCGGGCGCGCCGGGCACGATCGGGGTCATCACCCCGATGAGCCACAACTTCTGCGACCGCTGCAACCGCATGCGGCTCACGGCCGACGGCCAGCTTCGACCCTGTCTTTTTGGAGACCTTCAGACCGACCTGAGGGGCCCCCTCCGGAGGGGTGAGCCGCTCGAGCCGCTCGTGCGCGAGACGCTGCGGATCAAGCCCGAACGGCACCACCTGGTGCAGGGAAGCGACGAGGGCTCGGGTGGCCTCGTGGCCCTCTCCCAGACCGGAGGCTGAGACCCCCTCTTCGCACCCGCGCTCGCGTTGACACCCGGAGAGGCCCCGAATAGCTTCCGCCCGGCTGCCGCTGGCAGCCATCCGACCCCGACCTTCCGACGTATCGCGCGCGGCGCGGCGTCGCCGATTTCAGCCGAGAAGCCTTCACATATGAGTGCCAGGAAGATCACGGTGGTGGGTGCCGGGCACGTAGGTGCCACCTGCGCCCAGCGTCTCGCCGAGAAGCAGCTCGCCCGCGAAGTGGTGATGGTCGACATCGCCGAGGGAATTCCCCAGGGCAAGGGGCTCGATCAGTGGGAGAGCGCTCCGATCGAAGGGTTCGACACCCGGGTGATCGGTGCCAACGACTACGACCCGGCCGAGGGGTCGGACATCTTCATCGTCACGGCCGGGATCGCGCGCAAGCCAGGCATGAGCCGCGACGACCTGCTCAAGACCAACGCCGGCATCGTGCGGAGCGTATCGGAAGAGATCGCCCGTGTGGCCCCGGACTCGATCATCATCATGGTCTCGAACCCGCTCGACGTCATGGCGCACGTGGCCATGGACACGACCGGGTTCCCGCGTGAGCGCGTGATCGGCATGGCCGGCGTGCTCGACACCGCCCGCTATCGCTCGTTCATCGCGCTCGAGCTCGGGGTGAGCGTGGCCGACATCCAGGCGCTCGTGCTCGGTGGGCACGGCGACACGATGGTGCCGCTCGCCAGCTACACGAGCGTGAGCGGAATCCCCCTGACGCAGCTCCTCGCCCAGGACCGCATCGACGCCCTGGTCGAGCGAACCCGCAAGGGCGGCGCCGAGATCGTCGGATACCTGAAGACCGGCAGCGCCTACTATGCGCCCTCGTCGGCCGCGGTGCAGATGGTCGACGCGATCGTGCACGACCGCAAGCGCATTCTGCCGTGCGCGGCCTATCTGACGGGCGAGTACGGTGAGGAGGGCATCTTCCTCGGCGTGCCCTGCAAGCTGGGCGCGGGCGGCCTCGAAGACATCATCCAGGTCGAACTCACGGACGAGGAGCGGGCTGCGCTCGGGAAGAGCGCCGACGCCGTTCGTGAGACCATGCAGGCCCTCGGCTGAATGGAGCCGACCGGGGGGGCGCTCGGCGCCTCCTCCGGCCTGCTCGCCTCCGCAACCGACCACCAACCACGGGAGATGCGATGCGTCGCGTGGTGACTCTCTACCGATCGACGGTAGGCAAGAAGGTCCTCATGGCCGCGAGTGGCGCGGTCCTGTTCGGCTTCGTCTTCATGCACATGGTCGGGAACCTGAAGATGCTGCAGGGCGCCGAGGCCATGAACTACTACGCCCAGTGGCTGCGCGAGGTCGGGTATCCTGCGCTGCCGCACTACGGCGCGCTCTGGATCTTTCGGGTGGTTCTTCTCGCGGCGGTGGTGATCCACGTTATCGCGGCGCTGCAGCTGGCGCGGCGGAGCCGGTCGGCCCGCGGGCGAGGCTACGACAAGCAGAAGGACCTGTCGTTCTCGTACGCCTCGCGCACGATGCGGTGGGGCGGCGTGATCCTGCTGCTCTTCATCGTCTACCACATTCTGCACTTCACCACGGGCCAGGCGCACGTCGATTTCGTGTACGGCGACGCGTTCCGGAACTACGTCATCGCCTTCCAGAGCCCGCTCGTCTACGGCGTCTATCTCGTCGCCCAGATCGCGCTCTGCCTGCACCTCTACCACGGCGTCTGGAGCTTCTTCCAGACGCTCGGGCTGAACCACCCCAGGTACAACCACCTGCGCCGGCCCTTCGCGGCCGCCTACGCGCTGGTCGTCTTCATCGGATTCATGACGCCGCCCACCCTGATCGTGACCGGGCTGCTGGCCTGACCGGCCGCCGGCACGGGCGCTTCCAAGCGAGGTTCGTCGAACCGTGGAACTGAACGCCAAGATTCCCTCGGGGCCGATCGCCGAGAAGTGGTCGCGTCACCGCTTCGAGATGAAGCTGGTGAACCCGGCCAACAAGCGGAAATACGACGTCATCGTCGTCGGCACGGGACTGGCCGGTGCCTCGGCCGCCGCGACGATGGGCGAGTTGGGCTACCGCGTGCGCGTGTTCACCTATCACGACTCGCCGCGGCGCGCGCACTCGATCGCGGCGCAGGGCGGCATCAACGCGGCCAAGAACTACCAGAACGACGGCGACAGCGTCTTCCGCCTCTTCTACGATACCGTGAAGGGTGGGGATTTCCGGTCGCGCGAGGCCAACGTGCATCGCCTCGCGGAGCTCAGCCTGAACATCATCGACCAGGCCGTCGCGCAGGGCGTGCCCTTCGCGCGCGAGTACGGCGGGCTGCTCGCCAACCGTTCGTTCGGGGGCGCGCAGGTGTCGCGCACCTTCTACGCGCGGGGCCAGACCGGCCAGCAGCTCCTGCTCGGCGCCTACCAGGCGCTCGAGCGGCAGGTGAAGGCGGGCACCGTGCAGATGAACACCCGCCACGAGATGCTCGACGTCGTGGTGATCGACGGCGTGGCCCGGGGGATCGTCGTGCGCGACATGGTCTCGGGCGCGATCGAGTCGCACGTGGCCGACGCCGTCGTGCTCGCGACGGGTGGCTACTCGAACGTGTTCTTCCTCTCGACGAACGCGAAGGCCTGCAACGTCACCGCGACCTGGCGGGCCCACCGCCGCGGCGCCGGATTCGCGAACCCCTGCTTCACGCAGATCCACCCGACCTGCATTCCGCCGTCGGGCGACTACCAGTCGAAGCTCACGCTCATGAGCGAGTCGCTCAGGAACGACGGCCGCATCTGGGTGCCGAAGAAGGCCGGCGACAACCGGCCCGCGGCCGAGATTCCCGAAGACGAGCGCGACTACTATCTCGAGCGGCTCTACCCGTCGTTCGGCAACCTCACGCCGCGCGACATCGCATCGCGCCGCGCCAAGGAGATGGTCGACAAGGGGCACGGCGTGGGGCCCTTGAACAACGGCGTCTTCCTGGACTTCAAGCACGCGATCGAGCGGCTCGGCAAGGACGCGATCAGCGAGCGGTATGGCAATCTCTTCGCCATGTACGAGAAGATCACCGGCGAAGACCCCTACGAGCGCCCGATGCGCATCTATCCGGCGCCGCACTACACGATGGGTGGGCTCTGGGTCGACTACGACCTGATGAGCACGGTGCCCGGGCTCTTCGTGATCGGCGAGGCGAACTTCTCCGATCATGGCGCCAACCGGCTCGGCGCGAGCGCGCTCATGCAGGGGCTCGCGGACGGCTATTTCGTGATCCCCCTGACGATCGGCAACTACCTCGCGCGTATCGCGCCAGGGCAGGTCGACACGGACCACGCGGCGTTTGCCGACGTCGAGCGCGAAACCCGGGCGCGCATGGAGAAGCTGCTTGCCGTGAACGGCAGCCGGACCGTCGACAGCTTCCATACCGAACTCGGCCGCCTCATGTGGAACGCGTGCGGCATGGAACGCACCGAGGCGGGGCTCCGCGACGCGCTCGCGAAGATTCCCGAGCTGCGGGAGCGGTTCTGGTCCGACGTGCGGGTGCCGGGCTCGGGCGACGACCTGAACCAGTCGCTCGAGAAGGCGGGGCGGGTCGCCGATTTCATGGAGTTCGCCGAGGTGATGTGCTACGACGCGCTCACCCGCGACGAGTCGTGCGGCGCGCACTACCGGGCCGAGCACACGACCGACGAAGGCGAAGCCAAGCGGAACGACGAAGACTTCGCGCACGTCGCGGTCTGGGAATTCAAGGGCGTGGGCCAGGAGCCCGTCCGCCACACCGAGTCGCTCGAGTTCGAGAACGTCCAGCTCTCGCAGAGGAGCTACAAGTAAGATGAACCTGACCCTGCACGTCTGGCGCCAGCGCAATCCGAGCGACGCCGGGCGATTCGAACGCTACCAGGCCGAGGACATCTCGAGCGACATGTCGTTTCTCGAGATGCTCGATGTCGTGAACGAGCGCCTGACCGAGAAGGGCGACGAGCCGATCGCCTTCGAGCACGACTGCCGCGAGGGCATCTGCGGGTCGTGCGGCATGATGATCAACGGTGTGCCGCACGGGCCGAAGACGATGACCACGGCCTGCCAGCTCCACATGCGGAGCTTCTCGGACGGCGACGAGATCTGGATCGAGCCGTGGCGCGCGACGTCGTTTCCGGTGCTGAAGGACCTGGTGGTCGAGCGCGCGTCGTTCGACCGCATCATCGCGGCGGGCGGCTACATCTCGGTCCGGACCGGCAGCGCGCCCGACGGCAACGCGATTCCGGTACCCAAGAGCGACGCCGACGAGGCCTTCGACGCGGCGACCTGCATCGGCTGCGGCGCGTGTGTGGCGGCCTGCCCGAACGCGTCGGCGATGCTGTTCACGGCCGCGAAGGTCGCGCACCTCGGGCGCATGCCGCAGGGGCAGGTCGAGCGGTGGGACCGGGTGCTGGCCATGGTCGAGCAGCACGACGCCGAGGGCTTCGGCAACTGCACGAACCACGGGGCCTGTCAGGTCGCGTGCCCCAAGGGCATCAGCGTCGACTACATCGCGCAGCTCAACCGCGACCTGGTGCGGGCCACGCTGCGGGCGCGTCCGGAGGCGGCCGCCAAGGACGCGTGAGGCGGGGCCGCCTCACGAAGGACCCTCGAGGCGGGCGGCGCGAACGCACCGCCGACGCGCCCCCGACGCGCCCCACAGATGTGGCGCAAAGGTGTCAAAGCGACCAGGCGACGCGGCGGCTTGTCACGTTGACCACCCTATGTGGCCGTTTCATCACATGGCAGCGAAGGGCCCCGGAGGCGTGGGATGCTCACTCCCGCATTCGGCAGAAAGATGACACCGTCGCGCCCGCGACGGTGACCGTGTCATGTTTCTGCCGGGTAGTCCCTTACGGCGTGGAAGGCCCGGTCACCAGTCGGGGCGTCGGTAGTTGACCGTCATGCGGTCCAGCCGCTCGAGCTGCGCTGGCAGCCGCCCCTGGAAGCTGAACCAGTCACGGTCGCCGCGCGCCGACCACACCACCTCGGCGAGCGCGAGCAGGCGAGGGAAGGCCATGTACTCGGCCTTCTGGGGCGTCGTGACGTACTCGGTCCAGAGGTTTGCCTGGGCGCCCAGCACGCGGGTCGCCTGTTCCGGGGTGAAGCTCTCCGGCACGGGCTCATAGGCGTAGACCTCTTCGAGCGTGGACATGCCCCCGAAGGCCACGGGCTCCTGCCCGGGATCCCCCTGATAGTGGTCGAAGTAGAGCCGTGAGTTGGGGGTCATGATGATGTCGTTGCCCTGCCTGGCCGCGAGCGCCAGCGCGTCCTGGTTCCAGTCGCGCCAGAACATGAGCGTGGCGGTGGGGCTCAGGCCCCCCTCGGCGATCTCGTCCCACCCCACGAGCCGCTTGCCGTTCGCGTTCAGGAAACGCTCGATGCGGCGCAGGAACCAGCTCTGCAGTTCGTGCTCGTCGGCGAGTCCTTCGCGCCGGATCACGTCCTGGGCGAGAGCGCTCGCTTCCCAGCGCGCCTTCGGGGCCTCGTCGCCCCCGACGTGGATCCATGGCCCCGGAAAGAGCTGGACGACCTCGGAGAGGACGGCCTCCAGGAACGCGAACGTCTCTTCCTTCGGGCAGAAGATGTCTTCGAAGACGCCCCAGAGTGTCGCCACCTCGAAGGGGCCCTCGGTGCATGCGAACTCCGGGTACGCGGCGAGCGCGGCGGTCGCGTGCCCCGGCATCTCGATCTCGGGGATCACCGTGATGTGCCGCTCGGCCGCGTAGGCCACGACCTCGCGAATCTCCTCCTGGGTGTAGAACCCCCCGTAGCGCCGCCCGTCGAACGTGTGCGGTCGGTTGCCGTAGTGGCCGCGCAGCGTTTCGTCGCGCCAGGCACCGACCCCGGTCAGCCGCGGATACGCCTCGATCTCGATCCGCCACCCCTGGTCGTCGGTCAGGTGCCAGTGGAAGCGGTTCATCTTGTAGAGCGCCATGAGGTCGAGGTAGCGCTTGACGAAGTTTACTGGGAAGAAATGGCGGGCGACGTCGAGGTGCATGCCGCGGTAGGCGAAGCGCGGTTGGTCTTCGATGCGCGCGGCGGGAATCGTCCAGGCCGGCGCGCTCTCGTTCAGAAAGCCGCCGCGGTCGATGGCCGGGGGCAGGAGCTGGCGGAGCGTCTGGGCTCCGTAGAAGAGGCCGGCGGGGGTCGCCGCGGTGAGGGTTACGCCCGTGCTGTCGACCGCGAGACGGTAGCCTTCGCCGCCGGTGCCGGCGTCCGGGTCGAGCCGGAAGGCGATGGCGCCCGCGTCCGGCGCCGCGTCCGTCCCCGCGTCCGGCGCGGAGTCCTGCGTTACCACGGCGAGCGGGAAGCGCGTGGCCAAGCGTACGCCGTCGGCCCAGAGCTCGGCGACGGGCCGCGCGTCGGGGTGGTTGACGGCGATCGTCGTGGCTTCGGTGAGCGTGAACTCACCCTCCGCCGGCTCGACGCTCCGCGGCCAGGGGATCAGCGGGTAGCGTGAGAGGTCCTGGGCCGGCTGGGCAGTGGCGGGCGCAGGTGCGACGAAGAGGAGGCCCAGGAGGGCGACGAGGCCGGAGGCGGAGCGTGTCGTAGGCATGTCGTCCATGGTATTCGTTTCGGAGCGTGCCCGCATCTGATGCCGTGCCCGCACCCACGAAGCGTGATCCGCAGCCCGGGAAGCGGCAGCCTTTGTCGAGCGAGTCCCCGTCCGAGCGCCTCGCCGTAGTCGGGGGCGGGCGGCGTCTCGGCCAGATGCTCCAGCAGCAGCCCCGCGGGGGTGTCATCTACGGAGTCGGGCAGGCGGGGCTCATGTGACCCTCTCCCGCACATCGAGCGGCACGTCGTCGAGGGTGGGGCAGCGGGTGCGGCCGGTGCGGAAGTCGGGGGCGACGCCCTGCAGAGCAGCACCACCCCTCGGCTGGGCGGATTCTCGCCGATTGGGGCGCACACGGGCAGGGGCGACCGACACAACCGTCAACGCCACGGTCACGCCCTCGGCCGTCAGCGCCGGCGCCGCCGCCAGCGAATGGCCGCCGGCCGCACCGGGACGACAGCCGGTCCCGCTCTCAGCGCGGCCCACGCCCCCGGATCGACGTTTCCGCGGAAATGTGGTGTGTAGCCTGCGAACTGCGGACGGCGAGCGATGAGTACCACCCTTGGCCGGGCGCCGGAAGACCGAACACCACCACCCCCCCGACGTTTCCGCGGAAACGTGGTGGATAGACTGCGACGCGTCCTGTCGGGACCGGGGTGCGGGACGCCGGACCCCCCATGCGTTTCCGCGGAAACATAGCTGGTACCATGCGACGTCTTGTGGCGGCCGACGAGGAGCAGGGGGGACACGAACTCGGTCGGTGACGAGGAGAGGGCGTGCAGGGTGGCGAAAGCCCGAGCGCACCCCCTGAGATGTGCGCGGAAACGCCACGCGTAACCTACGGACCACCCGAGGCGGGGCATCAGAGACCTCCGCCCGACCCTCCATGTCCCGCCGCGCCTTGCTCCGCTTCCCGCGGGCGGAGTAGTCTGATCCTGTTCCCGAACCCCCCGTGACCGGCCGAACCGACCATGCCCACGACCGCGCGCGCGACCGCCCTCCTGCTCGTGCTCCTCACGGCCGCCTGCGAGGCACCCGGCCCGAGCGGTGAGCGAGCCGCCGACCTGATCCTCACGGGCGGGGTCGTCTGGACCGGCGAGGAGGGCGCCCCGCCCGCCGAGGCGGTGGCGGTCACGGACGGCCGCATCGTCGCGGTGGGCAGCGTGGCCGACATGGCCGACCACCGCGGCCCCGCGACGGAGGTCGTCGAGCTCGACGGCCGCTTCGTCTCGCCGGGCTTCATCGACAACCACACGCACTTCAGCCGTGCGGGTGAGCTGTTGCTGGGCATCAACCTGCTGCAGGTGTCCGACGCCGACGGCCTCGTCGACGAGGTCCGCCGCACCGCCGGGCGCCTGCCGCCCGGCGCGTGGATGGTGGGCGGCATGTGGGGCGCCTACGAGCAATGGGCCATGAGCTCCACGGGCGCGGAGGGCGCCGCCGGTGATCCGGACGCCACGCCCGAACCCTTCCGCCCCGACCGCTCGCTCATCGACCCCGTCTCGCCGAACACCCCCGCGCTGCTCTGGAACTGGGACCGCTCGCAGATCCTCGCCAACGGCGCGGCGCTCGACGCCGCCGGCGCCACCTGCGACTGGCCCGGCGTGGAGTGCGAGGGCGGCGAGCCCACCGGCCGCCTCGACGAGGCGGCGGCCGACCGCGTCCGCGGCGCGATCCCCCCGAAGACCATGGAGCAGCGCCTGGCCGAGGCCCGCGCGGCGCTCGACGACCTGGCGCGGCACGGCGTCACCACCTTCTTCGACATCACGCCCCCCGACCAGGTCGAGGTCTACCACCTGCTGAAGCAGCAGGGCGAGCTCACGGCGCGCGTGAACATGCGCATGACGCTCGACAGCTGGAACGAGATGCGCGACGCGGGGCTCGTCGAGGGGTTCGGCGACGACTGGATTCGCTATCAGGGGCTCAAGGGATTCGTCGACGGCATCATGGGCAGCTCGCAGGCGCGCTTCTACGAGCCGTACCTGACCACGGGTGTACGCGGGCAGTGGCGGAACGCCTCGAACACCGGCTACGTCACCGACCACGGCTCGGGCATGGACCCGCCGGGCAACATGCGGCGGCTGATCTTCGGCGCCGACTCGGCAGGCTTCAACCCGCGGGTTCACGCCATCGGCGACGAGGCCATCGACTCGATCGTCGCGCTCATGGCCGAGGTCATGGAGACCAACGGCCCCCGTGACGACCGGCGCTTCGCGATCATCCACAACCAGGTCATTCGCGGCCCCGAGACCGCGCAGCGCCAGGCCGAACTCGGCATCATCGCCGAAATGCAGCCCTACCACACCATCGACGACATGCGCTGGATGGAGGAGCGCATCGGCGAACGGGCGCGCTGGGCCTACGCCTTCCGCACGCTCCACGACGCCGGTGTGCTGCTTTCGTTCGGCTCGGACTGGCCCGGCACCAACGCCGCCTGGTACACGGTGAATCCGCTGCAGGGCATGTACGCCGCCGTCACGCGCCAGACGCTCGACGGCACGCCCGAGGGCGGATGGTTTCCGGAAGAGCGCATCGACGCCGAGACCGCGCTCCGCGCCTACACCGTCAACAACGCCTGGGTCGGCATGATGGAAGACCGGCTCGGCCGCATCGCGCCCGGCTACCTCGCCGATCTCGCGGTACTCGAGGCGAACCCGCTCGCGGTCGAGCCCGAGGCGCTCAAAGACGTGCGCGTCGACCTCACGGTCGTGAACGGCCGCGTCGTGTACCGGCGAGGCGAGGGGTGAAGGCGTTCGCGCGCGGCGCGAGGAAACCTGGACGCGCTCCCTGCGTACCACATCGCGCTCACAACGATGACCGTCTACCCGCCCGCCCCCGGTACCGCCGATGCGCACTCAGGCCCGCCCGTTGATCCCCCTTCTCGCGCTGCTCTTGGTGTCCCTCGCGGGGTGCGGCGACGACCTCATCGGGCCGGTCTATCCGGAAGACGTCGAGTTCGCGCCGGAGACCGAGGTCGATCTCGACGCCATGACGCGCCTTCAGTCGGGGGTCTACGTCCAGACGCTCGAGGCGGGGCAGGGGCTCGGCGTCGGCGACGGCACCGAGGTCGTGCTCGACTACTCGCTCCGCCTCAGTGGCGGTCGACTGATCGAACAGCGCCAGGGCGTGGGGTTCCTCATCGCCTCGGGCGCGGTGATCGACGGCTTCTACCTGGGCATGCAGGGGGCGCGCGAGGGTGAGACCCGCCTCATCGTGATTCCCTCACACCTCGGCTACGGCGAGGTCGGATCCGGACAGGTGCCCGGGGGCGCGGTGCTGGTCTTCAAGGTGACCGTCGTCGAGGTGGACATCGGCGAAAGCTGACCGCCGACTCACATGCGCGGCAGCGTCACCCCGGTCTGTTGCATGTACTTGCCCTTGCGGTCCGCGTAGGCGATCTCGGGTTCCTCGTCGCCCTCGAAGAAGAGCAACTGCGCGATGCCCTCGCCGGCATAGATCTTGGCCGGCAGGGGCGTCGTATTGCTGATCTCGAGCGTCAGGTAGCCCTCCCAGGTCGGCTCGAGCGGCGTCACGTTGACGATGATGCCGCAGCGCGCGTACGTGCTCTTGCCCACGCACACGACGAGCACGTCGCGCGGAATCCGGAAGTACTCCTCGGTGCGCGCCAGCGCGAACGAGTTCGGCGGAATGATGCACTCCTGGGCGTGCACGTCGACGAACGAGCGGTCGTCGAAGTTCTTCGGGTCGACCACCACATGGTGCACGTTGGTGAACACCTTGAACTCCGGTGCCACCCGAATGTCGTAGCCGTACGACGACAGCCCGAAGCTGATGCGCCCGTCGCGGACCTGGCCGGTCTCGAAGGGTTCGATCATGCGGTGCTCTTCGCACATGCGGCGGATCCACTTGTCGCTCTTGATCGGCATGGTCTGGCGGCAGCTTTTCCGTGGGGATTCGTGGTCAGGTCGGGCGCCCGGAACGGCGGTCCGGAAGTCGGGTACGGCCGCCCAAGATAGGGGTGCCGGACCACCCCCGGCAAACGCACCCGGAGAGGGCCAAATCAGGCCACTTCGCCAGCTTGACCCCCTCCGATGCGCCGGGTACATTCCGGCGTCTCGCACGTGAACGATTTCACAAACCTCAGGGACGCCATGTCGGGGTCGTACGCCCCCCTCCTGATCCTTTTCGGAGTTTCGGTGCTGAACGCGGTCGGCATGTACGCCGCGTCCGCCGTCCTGAACCCTCGCAGGCCCACGCCCCAAAAGGACATGCCCTACGAGTCGGGCATGATTCCGCTGGGCGACACCCGCGAGCGGTTTTCCGTCAAGTTCTACATGGTCGCGATCAGCTTCATCGTCTTCGATCTGGAGACGATCTTCCTGGTTCCCTGGGCGGTCGCGATGCGGGACCTCGCGTGGGCCGGATTCGTGCCCATGCTGCTCTTCGTGCTGGTCCTGACCCTCGGACTGGCCTACGAGTGGAAGAAGGGAGGTCTCGAGTGGGACTAGATGACAAGCAGCTGCCCGGCGGCGGAACCAGCGCGCGTTCGGGCGGACTTTTCGGTGCCGGCGGTCCGACGTTCCTGACCACCAAGGTCGACTTCGTGGTGAACTGGGCGCGCCGCAACTCGCTCTGGCCGATGCCCTTCGGCACCGCGTGCTGCGCCATCGAGATGATGGCTTCGGCCGCCTCCGACTACGACATCGCGCGCTTCGGCATGGAGCGCATGTCGTTCTCGCCCAGGCAGGCCGACGTGCTCATCTGCGCGGGCCGCGTGCCCTACAAGCTCGCTCCCGTGCTCCGGCGCATCTGGGACCAGATGATGCAGCCGAAGTGGTCGATTTCGATGGGCGCCTGCGCGAGCTCGGGTGGCATCTTCGACAACTACAGCATGGTGCAGGGCATCGACACGATCATTCCGGTCGACGTCTACATTCCGGGGTGCCCGCCGAGGCCCGAAGCGCTCATCTACGGGCTCATGATGATTCAGGAGAAGGTGCGCCAGGAGAGCCTGGCCGAGCACGAGCAGCTTCGCCACGAGGATCCGCTCGCGGCCGGCCGCCCCCGCGCGTCGGACGACGAGGTGCGTGGGCTCACGGGCCCCTTCGGAAACTCGACGCGCCAGAACCGAGTCAGCGGGCTGATCCACACCGATCGGCCGCAGCGTCCAGAAGACCGCCGTCCCTGAGGCCGGGAGCCAGCGATGTCCGCAGATGAACGATCGGGTCTCGACGCGGTCGACGAGGGCCCGCGCGCGAGCGAGCCTGGCACGGTTCCGCCGGCCGCCATGCCCGGAGGCGTCGAGCAGGCGCATCCTTCGGTGCAGGCGCTGATCGAGCGCTTCGGCGACGCGATCACCCACCATGAGGTGACGGCCGGCGACGAGCACGTGGTCTTCGTCGCACCCGACCGCAACCTCGAGATCCTGGGGTGGCTGAAGAGCGATCCGGGGCACCGCTACGACTTCCTGTCCGACGTCACCGCCGTGGATTACGGGGGCGGCCGCCCGCTCCACGTCGTGTACCAGCTCTGGTCGCTCGTGCACAAGCGGAACCTGCGCGTGAAGTGCGAGCTTCCACTCGAGCGCCTCGAGATCGCATCGGTCGAGCCGCTCTGGAAGACCGCCGACTGGCTCGAGCGCGAGGTCTACGATCTGTTCGGCATCGAGTTCACGGGCCACCCGGATCTGCGGCGGATCCTCATGCCCGAGAACTACGCCGAGGGGCACCCGCTCCGGAAGGACTTCCCGCTTCGCGGCCGGTTCTCGCGGGCCGAGCAGACGCGCCGCGCGCTCAGCCAGGACGTCGAGGACTTCTACATTCCGCTCGAGATGGAACTCGGACGCGACCCGCAGACCCTGCCCGCGACCGGGGCTCCGTCGAGCGACGACTCGCCGGACGACGACGCCTGAAGAGGGCATAGATCATGGCCACCAAGACCGTCGAATACGCTGTCGGGCGCACCCCCGAGATGGGGCCGGGCGGCTCGCTCGCCCACGGGCCGCTCGCGCCGATCGACCTGCCCGAGCCCGATCTCGGCTCGGAGCACATGCTCATCAACATCGGGCCCCAGCACCCCGCGACGCACGGCGTGCTTCGGCTGGTGTGCGAGCTGGACGGCGAGACCGTCCTGAGGGTGATCCCCCACATCGGCTACCTGCACTCGGGCTTCGAGAAGCTCGGCGAGTACCGCACGTGGAACCAGATCGTGCCCCTCACCGACCGCATGGACTACCTGGCGCCGCTCATCTACAACTGCGCCTTCGTGATGTCGGTCGAGAAGCTGATGGGCGTCGAGGTGACCGAGCGCTGCAAGGTCGTGCGGGTCATTCTGATGGAGCTCGACCGCATCTTCGGGCACCTGCTCTGGCTGGGCACGACCGCGATCGACGTGGGCGCCTTCACGCCGTTCCTGTACGCGTTTCAGGAGCGCGAGAAGATCTACACGCTCCACGAGGCGCTCACGGGCGCGCGCATCACGACCTCGGCGACCCGGGTCGGCGGCATGATGGCCGACCTGCCGGAAGGATGGGCCGAGGCGTGCCGCACCTTCGTCGACGAGCTGCCGCGCACGATCGACGAGGTCGACCACCTGCTCACGACCAACGCGATCCACCTCGGGCGCACCCAGGACGTCGGGGTGATCTCGGGCGAAGATGCGATCAACTACGGCTTCACCGGGCCCAACCTGCGGGCTTCGGGCGTGCCGTACGACATTCGTAAAGATCGCCCCTACTACGACTACGAGACCTACGATTTCGAGGTCCCGGTCGGCGAGCACGGTGACTGCTACGACCGGTACCTGGTGCGCATGGAGGAGATGCGGCAGAGCATTCGCATCATCCAGCAGGCGCTCGACCGGCTGCCGGGCGGACCGATCAACGTCGAGGACCCGTCGATCTCGCTGCCGTCCAAAACCGCGTGCATGTCGGACATGGCGTCGATGATCCACCACTTCAAGCTGATCACGGAGGGCATTCACGCCCCCGTCGGCGACTCGTGGTTCAGCGTCGAAGCCTCGAAGGGTGAGCTCGGCATGTACGTCGTGAGCGACGGCGGCACCAAGCCGGTCCGCTGGCGCGTGCGTCCGCCCTCGTTCGTGAACCTCTCGGTGATTCCCAAGCTCGCCGAGGGGCACCTCGTGTCGGACCTGATCATGATCAACGCCAGCCTGGACATCGTGCTCGGAGAGATCGATCGATGAGCGACGTTCCTTTCCGGAATCCGGGATTCGCGGGCAACACCGGCGAGTTCGAGCTGAGCGAAGATCAGGTGCGCGGGCGCGACTTCCTGGGCGAGCGCCCGGTCGAGGGCGCCCACCCGGCGGGCTCGGCGAGCTACCCGTACATGCACCCCGAGAAGAACCCCGAAGCGCCGCTCTTCGAGGGCCCCTACCGGGAGCGCTTCGAGAAGATTCTCACGCGGTATCCGGACAAGCGCGCGGCGCTGCTGCCGGCGCTGAATCTCGCCCAGGAGATTCGGGGGCACGTCTCGCCCGAGACGATGGACCGTGTGGCCGAGCTTCTCGAACTGCCGGCCGCGTACGTGCGCGGGGTCGCGACGTTCTACACGATGTACAACAAGAGGCCCGTCGGGCGCTTCCTGGTGCAGGTCTGCACGAACATCTCCTGCAACCTGTGCGGGGCCGACGAGGTGCTCGAGGCGTTCCTCGAGCACACCGGCACCGAACTCGGCGAGACCTCGTCCGACGGTGATTTCACCGTGATCGAGGCCGAGTGCCTGGCCGCGTGCGGCTTCCCGACCTGCGTACAGATCAACTCGCGCTACTACGAGAACGTGAATTCCGACGACGTGCCCGCCCTGCTCGCGCGACTCAAGGAGCAGGGCGAGTAAGCCCGGAGGCGAAGCGACGATCCATGGCCTATCCCTACGTGTCGGACCGCGAGGTCCGGATCCTCAGTCGCCACTTCGGCGACCCGCGAGCGCGCACGCTCGACGGGGCCCTCGAGAACGGGCGCTACAAGGCGCTTCGCAAGGCGTTCGAGATGGGTCCCGACGCGGTCGTCGAAGAGGTGAAGGCTTCGGGGCTGCGGGGGCGCGGCGGCGCCGGATTTCCCACCGGCGTGAAGTGGAGCTTCATGCCCAAGGAGCCGACCAAGCCGCACTATCTGTGCTGCAACGCCGACGAGTCGGAGCCCGGGACCTTCAAGGACCGTGAGCTGCTGCGCTGGGACCCGCACCAGCTCATCGAAGGGTGCCTGATCGGCGCCTATGCGATCCGCGCCCAGCACGCCTACATCTACTGCCGCGGCGAGTTCTTCGAGGCGTCGTCGATTCTGGCGAAAGCGGTCGAAGAGGCTTACGAAAAGGGGTACGCGGGCAAGGACATCATGGGCTCGGGCGTCGACATCGACGTCACGGTCCACGTGGGCGCGGGCGCCTACATCTGCGGCGAAGAGACCGGGCTCATGAACTCGCTCGAGGGGCGCCGGGGGCAGCCCCGGGTGAAGCCGCCGTTTCCGGCGGCGGTGGGTGCGTTCGGCATGCCGACGACGGTCAACAACGTCGAGACGCTCGCCGCCGTGCCCCACATCGTCGAGAACGGCGGCCAGTGGTACCGGCAGTGGGGCACCGAGAAGAGCCCCGGCACCAAGCTCTTCTGCGTGAGCGGGCACGTGAGGAAGCCCGGCAACTACGAACTCCCGCTGGGCTTTCCCCTCAAGGACCTCATCGAGGACGTCTGCGGGGGCATGCGCGACGGGAATCGGCTCAAGGCCGTGATTCCCGGTGGAAGCTCCGTGCCGATCCTATCGGCCGAGGAGTGCGAGAGCTGCACCCTCGACTACGAAGGTGTGGTCGCCGCGGGCTCGATGCTCGGCTGCGCGTCGGTGATCGTGATGGACGAGACCACCGACATGGTCAAGCAGGCTCGGCGCATGGCGTCGTTCTACGCCCACGAGTCGTGTGGCCAGTGCACGCCCTGCCGAGAAGGGTCGGCGTGGGTCACCAAGATCATGAAGCGCATCGAGGCGGGGCGGGGGACCGAAGAGGACCTGGACACGCTCGTCGACCTGACCACGAAGATGACCGGCACCACGATCTGCGTGCTTTCGGACTCGGTGGCGGCACCGGTCCAGTCGTCGATCCTGAAATTCCGCGACGAGTACCTGGCGCTGATCCGCCGGGGTGAGAGGGTAGGAGCGGCATGAGCGAGACGAAGAACACGGTCACGCTGACCATCGACGGCCTCGAGGTCTCGGTGCCGAAGGGCACGACCCTGCTCAAGGCCGCCGAGAAGGTCGGCACCAAGGTGCCCCACTACTGCTACCAGGACGGACTCTCGTCGCCCGCCATGTGCCGGCTGTGCCTCGTCGAGGTCGAGGGCGCGCCGAAGCTGCAGCCGTCGTGCGTCACCGCGGCACAGGACGGGCAGGTCGTGCACACCCAGTCCGAGAAGGCGCTGGGCATGCGCGAGGGCGTGCTCGAGTTCTACCTGACGAACCACCCCCTCGACTGTCCGATCTGCGACCGCTCGGGCGAGTGCCTCTTCCAGGACTACGTGCACGCCGAGGGCCCGAAGCACGGCCGGCTGCGTGAGCCCAAGCGCGTCTTCGGGCGGGACGACTTCGGTGGCGACGTGCTCTACTACGGCGACCGCTGCGTCATGTGCACGCGCTGCGTCCGCTTCATGAACGAGATGGAGCAGGACGCCCGTCTGACGGTCGTCGAGCGGGGCGACCGCTCGGTCATCGACACCTTCTTCGAGCGCGGGCTCGACGACACCCACTGGTCGGGCAACATCGTCGACATCTGCCCCGTGGGCGCGCTGGTCTCGAAGGACTTCCTCTACAAGCAACGCGCGTGGGACCTCGACCACACACCCTCGATCTGCCCCAGCTGCTCGCAGGGCTGCAACATCGATCTGCACACGCGTGACAACCTCGTGCAGCGCCTCAAGCCGCGCGCGAACCTCGAGGTCAACGCCTACTGGATGTGCGACTACGGGCGGCTGAACTACGAGGGCGTGAACCGGAGCGACCGCAACGAAGCGCCGCTCGTGCGACGCGACGGTCGCATGACGGCCATGGGCTGGCGCGACGCGCTCACCGGGTTGCTCGAGCGTCTGTCGGAGGTCGAGGGCCAGCCCGTGCGGGCGGTCGCGTCGCCCTTCGCATCGACCGAAGAGCTCGCCACCCTCGCGGCGCTGGTCGAGGGGCTCGGGGGGGGCGAGATCGTCTACCGGTCGCCCCGCGCTGAAGACGAAATCGTCATGAAGGGATTCCCGACGCTGGCGCGCCGCCGTGAGCTGGCGCCCAACGGGCGGGGGGCGGAGTTGCTCGGCATGCGCCGGGTGGGCGACGACGAGGCGCGCGGCGGCCTCGACGACGTCGCACGCCACGACGGCGTGGTGATCGTGCTCGGCGACGAACTCGCCGATCAGGACGCGTCGTTCGGCGACCAGGCCTCGCTCTATCTGTACCTCGGCGCGCACCCGAGCGCCGCCGCCGCGAGCGCGGACTTCGTGCTGCCGCTCACGACCTTCGCCGAACAGGAAGGCACCTTCACCAACCACGAGGGCAGGGTGCAGCGTTTCTGGCCCGCCCTCGAGGCGCCGGGCGCCGCCCGGCCGGGCTGGCTCGTGCTCGGGGCGGCGCTCACCGAGCGGGCCGGCGCGCCCCCGGCGGGCTCCGCCGCGGAAGCGTTCGCCGCGTACGTGGCGAACCGGCCGCCCTTCCAGGGGCTCGACTACGCCACCCTCGGAACGCGTGGCGCCGTCGTGAACGAACCCGTGTCGCTGGCAGGAGACTGACCGAGATGGAAACGCTCCAGCCCATCGCGGGCACGGCCGCGGTCATCGCGTCGGCACTCAAGGTACTCGGCGTCTTCTCGGTCGTGATGGTCGTCGTGGCCTACACGACCCTCGCCGAGCGCAAGGTGTCGGCCTGGATCCAGGACCGCTCCGGCCCGAATCGGGTCGGCCCCTTCGGACTGCTGCAGCCGATCGCCGACGGCATCAAGAACATCTTGAAGGAAGAGACCGACCCCGCGACCGCGAACCGGTTCTACTTCGTGCTGGGGCCGATGATGGCGATCATCCCGGCGCTCGTGACCTTCGCGGTGATCCCCTTCGCGGCGCCGCTGCCGACCCCCTGGGGCGTGGTCGACATGATCGTGGCCGACATTCCGATCGGCATTCTCTACATTCTCGCGCTCAGCTCGCTCGGCGTGTACGGCCTCGTGATCTCGGGTTGGGCGTCGAACAACAAGTACGCGTTCCTGGGAGCGCTGCGGGCCTCCGCGCAGATGGTGAGCTACGAGGTCGCGCTCGGCCTTTCGCTCATCACCGTGCTGATGATGGCCGGCAACGTGACGCTCACCGAGGTCGTCTGGCAGCAGCAGCAGCTCGACCTCTGGTTCGCGCTGCCTCTCTCGCTCGCCTTCATTCTGTTCGTCATCTCGGCGTTCGCGGAGACCAACCGGCTGCCCTTCGACATGCCGGAGGCCGAGTCGGAGCTGGTGACCGGCTACCACACCGAGTATTCGGCGATGAAGTTCAGCATGTTCTTCATCGCCGAGTACGGGCACATGGTGACCGCCTCCGCGCTGATGGCGACGCTCTTCTTCGGCGGCTGGGACCTGCCCGGCCGTTGGGACGACGCGTTCTGGTGGCAGGGCATGCTGATCAGCGGCTTCGACGCCAACGGCGACCCCGTGGCGGCGAATCCCGCGTGGTGGAAGACGCTGCTCACGCTCGGCGCCTTCGCGCTCAAGACCGGCTTCTTCCTGTTCTTCTACATCTGGGTGCGGTGGACGCTGCCGCGCTTCCGCTACGACCAGGTCATGAGCCTCGGCTGGAAGGTCATGCTGCCGACGGCACTCGCCTATCTGATGGTGGTCGGGGGCACGATTCTCGTGCTCGACCAGCTCGGTGTGGGCTACGGCTTCGGGTTCGGCCTGGTGTTGACTGGGGTGAGCGGGCTCTGCACGGCGGCGTTCCTGTTCCTGCTCGACCGGGACCGGATCATCGCCGGTGCCTCGGTTCCGACGCGCCGGGAGCTTCCCGTGCGCATGCCGGTCACGGAGGCCGAAGGGCGCGCCCTTCCGGCCGAAGTCTCCGGCGACTGACGACTACGTACGCACGACGACCTTCGAGGACACGTCATGGCGGTATCGGTCAAAGTGATGCGGCGCCCGGCGCCCGGAAGCACGTCCTATCTCAGGGCGGCGCTCAAGGGCATGGCGCTCACCTTCAAGCACCTGGTCAATCCGAACAAGGTCACGCTCCAGTACCCGGAGGAGCAGCCCGAGCTGCACCCCCGGTGGCGCGGGACCCACGTGATGGAGGTGCACGCGGACGGGCGCCCCAAGTGCGTGGCGTGCGGGCTCTGCCCCACGGTGTGCCCCGCGAACTGCATTCGGCTCGTCGGGGGTGAAGACGACCAGGGCAACCGCTACCCGATCGTCTACGAGATCGACGAGTTCCGGTGCGTCTTCTGCGGCATGTGCCAGGAGGTGTGCCCGGTCGAGGCGATCCACGTGGGCCGCCACTTCGAGAACGCCGAGTACTCGCGCGATCGCTTCGTCTACGACCTGGACCGGCTCATGGAGCAGAGCCACCCGTCGACGCTGCTCTGGGATCCCTCGGACGCGCGTTCGGAGTGAGGAGACGCTGATGGCCGACCTGATGTTCTACGTGTTCGCGGCGGTCGCCGCGGGGGGCGCCTTCGGGGTGGTGCTCGGCCGCAGCCCCGTCTCGAGCCTGCTCTTCATGGTCACCACGCTGGCGAGCGTGGCCGGCATCTACGTGCTGCTCGAGGCGCACTTCCTGGCCGCGATCCAGGTCATCGTGTATGCCGGCGCGATCATGGTGCTGTTCCTGTTCGTCATCATGCTGCTGAACCTCGGCCACGACTATCAACGCGACCTGCGCGGAGGCGCGTTCGCGGTCGTCGCGTTTGCGGCCACGGGTGCGATGGCGGGTCTCCTGGCGCGCCGGATCGGGGGCGACGCCGACGCGCTCTTCCCGTTCCTGGACGGCGCCGACGCCATCGATGCGGCGCTCGCCGAACAGGGGGCCGTCGGCGTGATCGCGCACCCCCTCTTCACCACCTACGTCGTGCCCTTCGAGATCACCGGCATTCTGCTGCTGGTCGCGATCGTCGGCGCGCTCGTCCTGGCCAAGCGCCGGGTGTCCTGAGGAGTCCGGGCGATGCTCTCACAAGCACTGGTCCTGAGCGCGATACTCTTCGTGATCGGCACCTTCGGCGTGCTGGTGCGCAGGAACGCGATCATCATGTTCCTCTGCATCGAGCTCCAGCTCAACGCGGTGAACCTCGCGTTCGTGGCGTTCTCGCGGCTGGTGGGCATCGAGGGGCAGATCTTCGTGTTCTTCGTCATGACGGTCGCGGCGGCCGAGGCCGCCGTGGGTCTGGCGATCATCATCTCGATCTTCCGGCACTACGAGACGGTCAACGTGGACGCCTTCAACCTGCTCAAGTGGTGACGGCATGATCGGAGCGCTTCCGATGCTTGGCCTGCTCCAGGAGACCGGCGACGCGGCTTCGCACGCGGGGGGCTTTTCGCCCTTCCTGCCGGGGCTGATCGTGCTCCTGCCCCTGCTCGGGTTCCTCGCCAACGGCGCGCTCGCGCTGTCGCACGCGCGTCGCTCGGCCGACGCCGTCCGGGCGGGAGGCGAACTCGACCTCGACACCGGCGGCCGCCCGGCGACCCACACGCTGCCGAGCCTGATCGGTCCCGGCGTCATGCTCGCCGCCTTCGTGTTGGTCGTCGTGAACTTCCTGCGCATGAGCGCGGTGGAGCTGCACGACCCGGTGGTCGTGCACTACTGGACCTGGATGGCCACCGGAGCGTTCACGGTCGATTGGGCGCTCCAGCTCGATCAGCTCAGCATGGTGATGATGCTCGTCATCACCGGGGTCGGCTTCCTGATCCACGTGTTCAGCGTCGGGTACATGAAGGACGACCCGGGCTACCCGCGCTACTTCGCGTACCTGAACCTCTTCGTCTTCTTCATGCTGGTGCTCGTCATGGGCGCCAGCTTCCCGGTCATGTTCGTCGGCTGGGAGGGCGTGGGGCTCTGCTCGTACCTGCTGATCGGCTTCTGGTTCGGGGATCGCGAGAAGTCCGACGCGGGCAAGAAGGCGTTCATCGTCAACCGCATCGGCGACTTCGGCTTCCTGGTCGCGCTCTTCCTGCTATTCGTCGCATTCGGCACGCTCGACTTCACGGCGGTCATGGAGCGCGCGCCGACCGAACTCGCGTACGGCGGCGCGCTCGTCACCGCGGTCACGCTCTTCCTGCTGCTCGGCGCCGCAGGCAAGAGCGCGCAGATTCCGCTCTACGTCTGGCTGCCCGATGCGATGGCGGGTCCGACCCCGGTTTCGGCGCTGATCCACGCCGCGACGATGGTCACCGCGGGCGTCTACATGGTGGCCCGGAGCTCGGTGCTCTTCGCGCTCTCGCCGCTGGGCAGCGTCACCGTCGCGGGCATCGGCGTGCTCACGGCCCTTTTCGCCGCGACCATCGCGCTCGCGCAGTACGACATCAAGAAGGTGCTCGCGTACTCCACCGTCTCGCAGCTCGGCTACATGTTCCTGGGTGTCGGGGTCGGGGCGTACGCCGCCGGAGTCTTCCACCTCATGACGCACGCCTTCTTCAAGGCGCTGCTCTTCCTGGGGTCGGGCGCCGTGATCCACGCCATGCACCACGCGCTGCACCACACGCACTCGCACGCCGACGCCCAGGACATGCGGAACATGGGCGGGCTCAAGAAGTTCATGCCCGTGACGGCGTTCACGATGTGGGTCGCGACGCTCGCGATCGCGGGCATCTGGCCCTTCGCCGGGTTCTTCTCGAAAGACGAGATCATCTGGTACGCGGGCGCGGCGGCGGTCGGTCCCTACGCGGCCTTCTACCGCGTCTACTGGGTGCTCGCGCTCGCCGCGGCGATGCTCACGGCGTTCTACATGACGCGCATGATGGTCATGACCTTCCACGGCGCGAACCGCACGGGCGACGAAGAGCGGAAGCACCTGCACGAAGCCCCCCTCACGATGACGGTGCCGCTCTCGGTGCTCGCCGTGTTGTCGGCCTTCGGCGGATGGATCAACGTGCCGGAAGAGATCCAGGCGTCGTTCCTGGGCTTCTTCGGCGCCCTGCCCATGAGCGAGTGGCTCCACCACTGGCTCGAGCCGCTCACGCACGCGGCCGACGAGATCCGGGTGGAGCACGTCGGCGAGTTCCTGCACCAGGCGCCGGTCGGTGGGGGCGAGGTCGCCTGGGCGGTCGCGTCGACGCTCGCGGCGGCGGTGGTCGTGGTGGCCGCGGTGCTGACCGTTCGACGCTGGACGATCGTGCCCGCCGACGAGGCGGCGGCGCCCACCGGGTTCAAGCGGGTGCTCTACAACAAGTGGTACGTCGACGAGCTGTACGACCGCGTGATCGTGCAACCCGTGCTCGGCGCCTCGCGCGCGTTCTGGAAGGTGATCGACCAGGTGGTGATCGACGGCACCGTGAACCTGCTCGGCGGTCTCGCAAAGGCCAGCGGCTGGTTCGCGAGCCTCTTCCAGACCGGTTCGGTGAATACCTACGCCTTCGTCCTCACGCTCGGGGTGCTCGTGATCCTCGGCGTGGTGATCCTGTGAGGAGCGCCCGATGACCGCACTGCTCGAGACCATCGGATACGGCTCCTGGGCGCTCCACGCGCTCATCTGGCTGCCGTTGGTGGGGGCCGGCCTGGTCCTGGCTGGCCCCGAATCCCGTGCGAAACACCTCGCCTTCGGGTGGGCCGCCGGACTCTTCGTGCTGAGCCTCGGGCTCTGGTGGGCCTTCGACCCGACCGTCGGCACCCTGCAGCTGGCCTCGTCGACCCCGTGGATCGGCGCGTGGGGGGTCAACTACGCGCTCGGCATCGACGGCATCAGCCTCTTCATGGTGCTGCTCACGACCTTCACGGGGCCGCTCGCGATCCTGGGGTCGTTCAACTACATCACGAAGCAGGAGCGGGGCTTCTACGCGCTCATGCTCCTGCTGCAGGCGGGGGTGGTCGGCGTCTTCGTGGCGACGGACCTCTTCCTCTTCTACGTGTTCTTCGAGCTGACGCTCGTGCCGATGTATTTCATCATCGGCATCTGGGGCGGCGAGCGGCGCATCTACGCGGCCGTGAAGTTCTTTCTCTACACGGCGCTCGGCTCGCTGCTCATGCTGGTGGCGATCTTCTACCTGTACGTGCGGGTGAAGAACGCGACCGGCGTTCCGAGCTTCGCCTACGAGGACCTGCTCGCGGTCAACCTGACGCTTCGCGAACAGCTCTGGCTCTTCGGCGCCTTCGCGCTCGCGTTCTCCATCAAGGTGCCGCTCTTTCCGGTGCACACCTGGCTTCCCGACGCGCACGTGGAAGCGCCCACCCCCGGCTCGGTGGTGCTGGCCGCGGTGCTGCTCAAGATGGGCACGTACGGCTTCCTGCGTTTCCTGCTGCCGCTCTTTCCGGCGGCCGCGCAGCACCCGACCGTGGTCACCACGATGCTCGTGCTCGGCGTGATCGGCATCATCTACGCGGCGTGGGTCGCGGCGGTGCAGCCGGATGCGAAGAAGCTGGTGGCGTACACGTCGGTCGCTCACATGGGCTTCGTGGTGATCGGCATCTTTGCGCTGACCGTGAACGGCCTGCAGGGCGGGCTGGTCGTGATGATCTCGCACGGCATCAGCACGGGGGCGCTCTTCCTTCTGCTCGGCATGCTCTACGAGCGGCGGCACACGCGCGTGATCGAGGACTTCGGCGGCCTCGGACGCGTGGCACCGTGGTTGGCAACGGCGTTCGTCATCACCGCACTGGCCTCGATCGGCCTGCCCGGCACCAGCGGCTTCGTCGGCGAGTTCCTGGCGCTGCTCGGCACCTTCGAGACACACCCCACGCTCGCCATCGTGGCGACCACCGGGGTCATCTTCGCGGCGTACTACATGCTGCCGATGGTCCAGAAGGTGTTCTTCAACGCGCTGGACCAGGACGAGAACCGGCAGGTGCAAGACCTGTCGGGCCGCGAGATCGCGATTCTGACGCCGCTCATCGCCCTCATGATCCTGATCGGCGCGCATCCGACGCCGATCCTGGAGCGCATGGAGCCTTCCGTGCGGGTCGTGCTCGAGCGGGTCGAGGCCGGACGCCCGGCGCTCGGCATGGCCGAACTGGGCACTCAGGCCGCGGCGGAGGCCACGGTGGCGGTGCCCTCGGAGGACAGTGACGACGAGGAACGGCGGCCGACACCTGACGATGCGGCGGCTGCGGCTCCCACCCACGGCGACGAGGACTGATCCGTCATGCAGCTCGATTTCAGTCGGCAGCTCCACTACGTGTGGGCGCTCCTTCCGGAGATCATCCTGTGCGTCTTCGCCATGGGTGTCCTCATGGCGGGGGTGACCGGACGCCGTGATCCCCGAAACAACGGTGGCGACGAGGCCGGCGAGGGTCCGTCGACCGACCTGAACCTGCTCTCGCTCGCCGGCGTGCTCGCCGCGGCGCTGGCGAACGGATGGCTCTACGGCGTCACCGAAGTCGGAGCGGCCGGGCTCGTGGTGGTCGACGGCTTCCGCCTCTTCTCGAACTGGGTGTTCCTCGCGGCTGCGGCGATCGGCGTACTGATGTCGTCGACGTACGTGTACCGCCAGCGACTCCAGGCGGGCGAGTACTACGCGCTCATGCTCTTCGCCGCGGCGGGCATGATGTTCATGGCCGGCGCGCGCGACCTGATCGTGCTGTTCCTCGGCCTCGAGGTCATGTCGATCTCGGTCTACGCGCTCACGGCCTTCAACCGGCGCGACCGCAAGTCGGCCGAGGCCGGCCTCAAGTACTTCCTGCTCGGCGCTTTTTCGACGGGCTTCTTCCTGTACGGACTCGCGCTGGTCTACGGCGCAGCCGGCTCGACGAACATCGTCCAGGTGGCCCAGGCGGTCGAGAGCGGGGCGGCGCCGGCCGCGCTCCTGATTCCGGGCGTCGCGCTGCTGATCGTCGGGTTCGCCTTCAAGGTCTCGGCGGTGCCGTTCCACATGTGGACGCCCGACGTGTACGAGGGCGCCCCGACGCCCGTGACCGCCTACATGTCGGTCGCCGTGAAGGCCGCCGCGTTCGTGGCGTTCCTGCGCGTGTTCATGGTCGCGTTCGACGGAGTCTACGAGACGTGGTACCCGATCATGTGGTGGCTCGCGGCCATCACGATGGTCGCCGCGAACCTCATGGCGCTCGTCCAGAACAACGTGAAGCGCATGCTCGCCTACTCGAGCGTGGCACACGCCGGGTACCTGCTCGTCGCGCTCGCAGCCGCCAACGAGATGGCCGCGGCGGGCATGCTCTTCTACCTGTTCGTGTACGTGGTCATGAACATGGGCGCGTTCGCGGTGGTCATGTCGGTGAGTCGGCAGGGCGAGGAAAACCTCTACCTCGACGACTACGCGGGGCTGGGCGCCAAGGAGCCGATGCTCGGGGTGTTCCTGACCATCTTCCTGCTGTCGCTCGCGGGCTTTCCGGGTACCGCAGGCTTCATGGGCAAGATCTACCTGCTCCAGGGTGCGGCCGACGCACAGCTCTGGACGCTGGCCGTGATCCTCGTGTTGACCACCGTCGTCTCGTACTACTACTACCTGCGGGTGGCGTGGTACATGTGGATGCGCGACGCGGCGCGTGACGACCAGCACGCCGGGCTCATCGTGCCGCTGCCGGTTCGGGTCGCGCTCGTGGCCGGGGTCGCCGTGGTGCTCGTGCTCGGCATCTTCCCGTCGTCGCTCATGGAACTCGCCCGCGGCAGCGTGGGGGCGCTCACGGGGGTCGGGGGCGTCGTGCTCGGCCTGCTCCCCTGACGGCGAGGACGTGCCGATGACGCCGCTCGCCCGCCACATCTTTCGCGAGTACGACGTTCGGGGGATCGTCGGGGTGGACCTGACCACCGAGGTCGCCCGACGGGTCGGGCGGGCCTACGGAACGCTCCTCCGTGCCGAGCTTCCGGATCGCCGGCCCCGGATTGTCGTCGGGCGTGACAACCGCCCGAGCTCACCGGAACTCGCGTCGGCGCTGATCGAGGGGCTCAACGCCGCCGGCGTGGACGTGACCAGCCTGGGCACCGTGCCCACGCCGGTCGCCTACTGGGCCGAGAAGACGCTCGCGGCGGACGGCGCGATCCAGGTGACGGGCTCGCACAACCCGCCCGAATGGAACGGCATCAAGATGACGATGCTCGGCCGGTCCGTGTACGGCGAGACCATTCAGGAGATCGGTCGGCGGTCGCGCGAACTCGACGTGGTCGAGGGCGAGGGTAGCGCCGAAGAGATCGAGGTGCTCGACCGCTACGTCGACGATGTCGCGGGGCGCTTTTCGCTCGCGAGGCCGGTGAAGGTCGTGGTCGATTGTGGCAACGGCAGCGGCGCGCTGGTCGCGGTCCGCCTGCTCGAGGCGCTCGGGGCCGAGGTCGTGCCGCTCTTCTGCGAGTCCGACGGCACCTTCCCGAACCACCATCCGGACCCGACGGTCGACGAGAACCTGGTCGATCTGATCGCGACGGTGCGCGAGACCGGCGCCGACCTCGGCGTGGCGTTCGACGGCGACGCCGACCGGTTGGGCGCGGTCGACGAACACGGCTCCATCGTGCGGGGCGACGTGCTGCTCCTTCTCTTCGGCCTCGACCTGCTCGACCGCAAGGGCTCGCCGTGCAAGCTGATCTTCGACGTGAAGTGCTCGCAGGTCCTGCCCGAGGTGTTCGGCGCCGCGGGCGGCGAGCCCATCATGTGGAAGACCGGCCACTCGCTGATGAAGCAGAAGATGCAGGACGAGGGCGCGCCGCTCGCGGGCGAGCTCAGCGGGCACATCTGCGTGGGTGGTGACGACTACCTCGGATTCGACGACGCGCTCTACGACGCCTGCCACCTCATCGACCTGGTCGCGCGGGCGGGCCGGCCGCTCTCGGCCATGACCGGCGAGCTTCCGTCCTTCGAATCGACCCCCGAAATCCGGATCGAGGTGACGGAAGAGGCCAAGTTCCCACTCGTCGAGCGTGCGCTCGAGCACTTCGGCGCCCGCCACGAGGTCATCGACGTCGACGGCGTGCGGGTGCTCTTCGGCGACGGATGGGGGCTGCTCAGGGCCTCGAACACCCAGCCGGTACTCGTCGCGCGCTACGAGGCGCGGAGCGCCGAACGCCTGGCCGAGATTCGAGCCGAGTTCGAGGAGTGGCTCCGGACGCAGGGGGTGGAGCCGTGATCGCGGCCGCCCGCGTTCGGTTCGGACCGTGAGCCCCTCGCTCGGGGGGCTCCGGGGGGCGCGGCTCCTGATCGCGCTCGGCATCGTGCTGCTCGCGGCGGCGGTCCTGAGCCGTGCGGCGACGGGCCTGTACATCGACTGGCTCTGGTACGGAGAGGTGGGGTACCGCGCCGCCTTCCTCAAGTCGCTCGTCTGGATCTGGGGCACCCGGCTCGTCGTGACCCTGGCGGTCGGAGTCTTCCTCTATCTCAATTTCGCCAAGGTCTCGGCGGGGCTCCGCTCGATCCGGGTCCGGCGTCGGTTCGGCAACCTCGAGATCGCCGAGCAGCTTCCGACACGCTACGTGAAGCTCGGCACGGTCACGCTCGCCACGCTGCTCGCGCTCTGGCTCGGCGCAGCGCTCCCCGAAAGCGTGGGGCGCTCGGCGCTCTTCCTTACCGCGAGCGGCACGTGGGGACGGGCCGACCCTCTCCTGGGGCTGGACCTGAGCTTCTACGTCTTCACGCTGCCGCTGCTCCGCACGGGCGTGACCTTCCTGCTCGTGGTCTGCTTCCTCGCCTTCGCGGTCGTCGTCGCGGGGTACGCGACCACCGGCAGCGTCCGGGCCGGCGACGGGGGCGTGATCATGACCGAGAGCGCCCGGCGCCACCTCGGGGTTCTGGTCGCCGCGTTTCTCGCGCTGGTCGCGGTGCGGCTCCTCGTCGGCATGCCGGCCGAGCTCCTCTTCGGCAGTTCCGACGTGCAGGGCATCGTAGGCTACACGGACCATCGTGCCACCCTCCGCACGCTTCCGTTCCAGGCGCTGGCGACGCTGCTCGGTGCCGTGGCCGTGCTCGTGGGAGCCTGGCAGAACCGCCTGATCCCGGCGGCGGCGGGCATCGGCGTGACGATCGTGGCGACGCTCGGCCTGGGGCAACTCTACCCGGCCTTCGTCCAGCGCTTCCAGGTCGTGCCCAACGAGCTCGCGCGGGAGACTCCCTACATCGAGCACGCGCTTCGCTTCACCCGGTACGGCTTCGGCCTGGACGAGCTCGAGCGCGAGCCCTTCGGCGCGCGTGCCGAAGGGGCCGTCGACTGGCAGGCGGCCATGGGGCAGTTCGCCGGCCTGCCCGTCTGGACCCAGGCGACGCTGCTCTCGACCTTCCGGCAGGTCGAGGCGCGCTACCGCTACTACGACTTCAACAGGGTGGCGTTCGACCGATACCGGGGCCCCGACGGCCGCCTCGTTCCGGTCGCGGTCGCGGCGCGCGAGGTCGACCCTTCCGGCATCGAAGATCCCAACTGGCAGAATCTGCACCTGCGCGAGCGGTACGTCGCGGGCAACGGCGCGGTCGCGGTCGACGTGTCGGTCGCGGGCCGCACCGCCGAGGGACGCGCGCGCCAGCACCTCTTCGGCATTCCGCCGGAATTCGCCGAGACCACCGGACCGCCGCAGCTCGCCCTCCGGCGCTCGGCGATCTACGTGGGCAGCCGTCTGCAGCCGCCGTACGGGCTGATCACGAGCGACGGGTCGTCCTACCTGGCGCCCGACGGCTCGCCCGGTGTGCCGGGGGTCGATTTCCCGCAGGGAATCGCCGTCGAAGGGCTCGTGCGCAAGCTGCTCATGGCCTGGCACCTGCGCGAGGCCAACCTGCTCTTCTCGTCGGAGGTGCGGCCCGACAGCCGCCTCGTGCTCCGGCGCTCGGTCACGGAGCGTGTCCGTGCGGTGGCCCCCTTCCTGCGCTTCCCGGAGTCGCCGTACCCGGTCATCGACGAGGGAAGGGTCGTGTGGGTCCTGGAGGGCTTCACGGCGACCCGCTTCTTCCCGCTGGCGACCCCCTTCGAACTGGAGTTCCGCCAGGCGGTGAGCTGGGCGCGAAACAGCGTGCGCGTCACGGTCGACGCGGTCACCGGCGAGACCACGTTCTATGCCCTTCCGGTGGCCGACCCCGTGCGGGACACCTACGCGCGGGCCTACCCAACGCTCTTCCGCCCACTCGACGAAATGCCCGCCGGCGTTCGGGACCACCTTCGCTACTCGCGCACGCTTCTCGCGCTGCAGTCCGAGGTGCTTCTCCAGTACCATCAGGACGACCCCGCCACCTTCTTCGGGCAACAGGACGTCTGGGCGATTCCGCAGGAGCTGACCCAGACCACCCAGCCGGTGCCGCACCGTGCCGAGTTCGGGCTGCTCCGGCTCCCGGGCGAGGACGAGGTGGGCTTCCACCTCGTGACCGCGTTCGTGCCGGCCGGCCGTCAGAATCTCGCCGCGATCATCGCCGGCGAGCTGGAGCCCGACGGCACGCACCGTCTGAGGCTCTTCGACGTGCCGGTCGAGAATCAGGTGCCGGGCCCCCGACAGGTCGAGGCGCTGGTCGAGCAGGACCCGGTGATCAGCCAGCAGTTCTCGCTCTGGCGCACGGGCGGTAGCCAGGTGTGGACGGGGCACCTGCACCTCGTGCCGGTGGGCGATCGCGTGCTGTACGTCGAGCCCGTATTCCTTGCCGCCGAGTCGGACGCGATTCCCGAACTGCGCCGCTTCGTCGTGAGCGACGGCCAATCGGTCGAGATGGCCGAATCGCTGTCGGGCGCGGTCGCGCAGGTCGCCGGTCGGGCGCTCGGCGAGGCCATTGCGCCGCCGGGTGCGGCGCCGACGCCGGACAACCTGCGAGAGCCCGACGCCCGCCATACCGCC